>NZ_JASONC010000011.1:0-74220 GCF_030217065.1 Corynebacterium sp. UMB4614 | reverse complement strand
AACGTCGACCTCGGCATGCCTGCCGCATCCAAAAGGTATTGCAGACGATGCTGTGACTTGAGGATGACAATCGCCTGAACTTTCAGGCGTGTCCCTGGTTCCTCAAGTCCCGCAATTTTTTTAAGTAAGCGTTTTCCGCTTCCAACCGCGCGATCTGACGGCGAAGCTTGTCTTCTTCTGTAAGCTGCTTCGGTGCGGTCGAGCCTTTGGGTCTGCCCTTCGGTTTCGGTGTCAACGCGTCATCGCCGCTTCTGCGCCATTTCCTGGTCCAATCTTTGACGAGCTGGTCTGACGACAGGCCAAACTCGCGGGCAAGATCCATTCTTGTCTCGCCGGCAAGGTAGCGTTGGACAACTTCCTTTTTGATGTCGAACGAGTACTGCTGTTTAGTTGGTTTCTCCACAAGACATAGCTTGCCATGCAGCTGAAACCGACGACGCAGCGTACGGGCGGCATACTTGGAGACACCAAGAGCATTGGCAGCGGCTGTATAGCCCATGCCTTGCTCAAATAGTTCAACCAACTGCTCGCGCTGATGCTCGCTCAGCGAACTTCGTGCTCTCAATGGAAACTGCTCCCCACTAGTCGGTAACTGATTTCTCAGTCCAACTAATGGGGAGCAGTTCAGAACCACCCGGGGCGCTGTGTTGCTGCTATGGCCGCGAGGCGTCCTTAGCCCCATCGGCCCGCTGGCTTAAGCGGCGGCCGCAGTCTCTGGCCGCGGCAGCTCGCGGCGGACGACCTTGCCCACCGCGTTGCGGGGCAGGGAGTCCACGTACACGAAGTGGCGCGGCACGGCGAAGCGGGCCAGCTGCTTAGAGACAGTCGCCTTGATCTCCTCCTGCAGCTTCTGCTTATCGGCTGCGCTCAGCTCCTCCTTCGTGACGATCCACGCGCACAGCGCCTGGCCGAACTCGTCATCCGGAACGCCCTGGACGCAGACCTCGAGGATCTCGGGCAGGGTGCCGATGATGTGCTCGGTATCGGTGGGGTAGACGTTCTCACCACCGGAGACGACCATGTCATCCGAGCGCCCGGAGACGAACAGCAGGCCGTCCTCCCAGTACCCCAGGTCGCCGGTGGCGATCATCCCCTCGTGGGTCTCCTTGTCCTTACCCGGGCGGGTGTAGCCCTCGAACATCATGTTGTTGGCGACGAAGATGCGGCCAACCTCGCCGTCCGGGCACTCGCGGAAGTCCTCGTCCAGGACCTTGACCACCGTGGCCATCGGCGGCTTGCCCGCGGTGTTCGGGTGGCGCTGCAGGTCGTCTGGGTTGGCGATCGTGGCCCAGCTGACCTCGGTGGAGCCGTAGAGGTTGTAGAGCGCGGGCCCGAACTTCTCGAAGGTCTTCTCCACGATCTGTGGCGGGATCGGCTCGCCGGAGGCGGCGATGACCTTCGTGCCCGGATCCATGCCCTCTGGCACGGCCTCCAGCAGGCGGCGCAGCATCGTCGGCACGATGGCGATCGCATAGGGGCGGTTGGCCTCGATGAGCTGCACCGCATCCTCCGGGCGGAACTTGCGCTGCATCACCATCGTCGAGCGCAGCGCGAGCGCCAGCTGGATATTCGCAAAACCCCAGGTGTGGAACATCGGGGCTGCCAGGTAGAACGGGCGGCGTGCCTTCAGCGGGATCCGGCTCATGATCGAGGACGCCGGCAGGTAGCTTGGCGGCTCTGGGCGGCGGGTGCCGCGCGGGGTGCCGGTGGTTCCGGAGGTTAGGATGATGGTGCGGCCGCGGCGGGGTCGGGACGGGATGGTCTGCTCGGCCGGGGTGGTGCGCAGCACCAGGCTCAGCGACGGCCAGTCCTCGCTGCGGGTCGCGTGATCCTCCATCGCCAGGGCGTCGCGGATATTCGAGTCCGCGGGCAGTGCCTCCTCAGCCTCGCGGGTGAGCCCGATGGTGTCGCCGAACTCGTGGGCGACGATGACGGGGCAGTCGTCGAAACCCTTCGGCAGCAGCGGGATGAACTCCTCGTCGATGAACAGGACGTCCAGCTTGTTCTCGCGAGCGACCGCGCGGGTCTGTTCGGCCGATGCCCCGGTGTTGAACAGGACCAGGTCGGTGCCCAGGCGTCCGTGGGCGCACAGCGCCATGATGAAGCCGCGGTGGTTGCGGGTCAGCACGCCGATGCGGTCGCGCTCCCGGATGCCGATGCGGAACAGTGCCTTCGCGAGCTGGTTCACCTGGTTGTGCAGCTCCTGGTAGGTCATGGAGCCGCGGTCGTCGATGATCGCGGTGTGGAACGGGTCGCGGGCGGCGCCAATGGCCAGCAGGGAGGCGGGCTGGAACTCCCACTGGTACATGGAACCCAGAGCCTTCGCGGCGGCGACGGGCGTCATCGAGCCCAGCACGCCGGAACGCATCAGGGGGAGAGTGCCGAGCGCGAGCGTGCCCGCCGAACCGAGTGTGTGGCTGAGCTTTTCCTTGATGCCTGCCGGGCCTGCGGGTGAGAACGTGTCGGTCATTGCGATTACCCCTGTCGAATCGGATGTGTCTGCACGGGCGTTCCCCCGCGCCTGGTTCTGCAGCGATAGGTGGGTAGCTTTGCCAACCTAATAGCTATGTTGGTCACCCTATCTAAGTGATGTGGATCACGTTTGGTTTTGGCGATATCGGCTCGGGAGGGGCGTGCCGGAGGGTGAAAACAGCGCGTTTCGCCGGGTGTTCGCTAGGGGCGTACAGGCTGAACTGTCCGGGTTATTGCTGGTAAAAAGGTGCCGTGAACTGGGCTTTTATAGCGGATCGGGTGGGTATGGGTGCAGGAATAGTCCGCGGGGCTCCCGGCGTTGCACGGAATGCGATTTAAGGAAGGCGCTTGCCCAGTTATGGTGGGGCATCAAAGCGCACGAGCGAAAAGGGAGATAAATGTTCGAAAGGTTTACCGACCGGGCACGACGCGTTGTCGTCTTGGCACAAGAGGAAGCGCGAGCGCTGAATCACAATTACATCGGTACCGAGCACATCCTCCTGGGGTTGATCCAAGAGGGTGAGGGAGTGGCCGCCAAGGCGCTCGAATCCATGGGGATTTCCCTCGACGCGGTGCGTACCGAGGTCAAGGAGATTATTGGCTCCGGTGGCAACCCGCCGAGCGGTTATATCCCGTTTACCCCGCGCGCCAAGAAGGTGCTGGAGCTGGCTCTGCGCGAGGCGCTGCAGCTTGGCCACAAGTACATCGGCACTGAGCACATCCTGCTCGGCCTCATCCGCGAGGGCGAGGGCGTCGCTGCCCAGGTGCTGGTGAAGCTGGGCGCCGATCTGTCCCGCGTTCGCCAGCAGGTTATCCAGCTGCTTTCCGGCTACGAGGGTGGCGGCGAGCACGAGGAGGCCCCGGACCAGCCGGCCGTGGCCGGTGTCGCCCCGTCCGGCCAGGGCGGAGCCAAGGCAGGCCAGAAGTCCAACTCCCTGGTCCTGGACCAGTTCGGCCGCAACCTCACCCAGGCTGCCAAGGACGGCAAGCTGGACCCCGTCGTCGGCCGCGCCGGCGAGATCGAGCGCATCATGCAGGTGCTCTCCCGCCGCACCAAGAACAACCCGGTGCTCATCGGTGAACCGGGTGTGGGTAAGACTGCCGTCGTCGAGGGCCTGGCCCTGGACATCGTCAACGGCAAGGTCCCGGAGACCCTGCGCGATAAGCAGGTCTACTCCCTGGACCTGGGCTCCCTGGTCGCGGGCTCCCGCTACCGCGGTGACTTCGAGGAGCGCCTGAAGAAGGTACTCAAGGAGATCAACCAGCGCGGCGACATCATCCTGTTCATCGACGAGATCCACACCCTCGTCGGTGCCGGTGCCGCGGAGGGCGCAATCGACGCCGCCTCCATCCTGAAGCCGAAGCTGGCCCGCGGCGAGCTGCAGACCATCGGTGCCACCACGCTGGAGGAGTACCGCAAGCACATCGAGAAGGACGCCGCCCTGGAGCGCCGTTTCCAGCCGGTTCAGGTGCCGGAGCCGTCCGTCGCGGACACCATCGAGATCCTGAAGGGTCTGCGCGACCGCTACGAGGCTCACCACCGCGTGTCCATCACCGACGGTGCCCTGCGTTCCGCCGCCACCCTGGCCGACCGCTACATCAACGACCGCTTCCTGCCGGATAAGGCCGTCGACCTGCTCGACGAGGCAGGCGCGCGCATGCGCATCAAGCGCCTCACAGCACCGAAGTCCGTCCAGGAAGTCGACGACAAGATCGCTGAGGTCCGCCGCAAGAAGGAGGCCGCGATCGATGAGCAGGACTTCGAGAAGGCAGCGGCACTGCGCGACGACGAGCGCACCCTGACCGAGGAGCGCGCCGAGAAGGAAAAGGCCTGGCGCGCCGGCGAGCTCGATGAAGTCGCCGAGGTCGACGAGGAGCAGATCGCAGAGGTGCTGGCCAACTGGACCGGCATCCCGGTGTTCAAGCTCACGGAGGAGGAGTCCTCCCGACTGCTGGACATGGAAGGCGAGCTGCACAAGCGCATCATCGGCCAGGACGACGCCGTCAAGGCCGTCTCCCGCGCGATCCGCCGCACCCGTGCCGGCCTGAAGGACCCGAACCGCCCGTCCGGCTCCTTCATCTTCGCCGGTCCGTCCGGTGTGGGTAAGACGGAGCTGTCCAAGGCACTCGCCGAGTTCCTCTTCGGCGACGACGACGCCCTGATCCAGGTGGACATGGGTGAGTTCCACGACAAGTTCACCGCCTCCCGCCTCTTCGGTGCCCCTCCGGGATACGTCGGCTACGACGAGGGCGGCCAGCTGACCGAGAAGGTCCGCCGCAAGCCGTTCTCCGTCGTCCTCTTCGACGAGATCGAGAAGGCCGATAAGGACATCTACAACACCCTGCTGCAGGTGCTGGAGGAAGGTCGCCTGACCGATGGCCAGGGCCGCATCGTGGACTTCAAGAACACGGTGCTGATCTTCACCTCGAACCTGGGTACCAGGGATATCTCCAAGGCCGTGGGCATGGGCTTCTCCAACGCCGGCGAGCAGGACGAGGCCGCGCAGTACGAGCGGATGAAGTCCAAGGTGGATGACGAGCTGAAGAAGCACTTCCGCCCGGAGTTCCTGAACCGTATCGACGACATCGTGGTCTTCCACCAGCTCACCCGCGCGCAGATCGTCCAGATGGTGGACCTGCTCATGGGCCGTGTTCGCCGCGCCCTGGAGGACAAGGACATGGGCATCGAGGTCAGCGAGAAGGCCAAGAACCTGCTCGCCAAGCGCGGCTTCGATCCGGTCCTGGGTGCCCGCCCGCTGCGTCGCACGATCCAGCGCGAGATCGAGGACGAGCTCTCCGAGAAGATCCTCTTCGGCGAGTTCGGTGCAGGCGAGATCGTCACCGTGGACGTGGAGAACTGGGACGGCGAGTCCGCCGGCAAGGATGCGAAGTTCGTCTTCGGTTCCAAGCCGAAGCCGCTGCCGGAGTTCGACGCCGCTGACTTCGAGGTCGAGGACGGCGAGGCGCACCGCAGCCCGTCCGAGGAGGCCAAGGTCTCCGTCGCCTCCGCGGCAGCGGGCGACGTGCCCGAGGAGGGCGCTACCGGCGAGGACGCTGGCGAAAGCACCGGCTCCGAGGGGCAGTCCGAGGACTAAGCCCTCCGCGGGCCGGCACAGCCGGGAGACCGGTGAAAGCTAAAGAGCCGCGGCACGCCCAGTACGGGTGGCCGCGGCTCTTGCTATGCGTGGGGCGATATACGTCGGCGCTATACCTCGCTGCAGCGCCGACGCGGTGCCGGGGAGGGGGCAGTGCGCCGGTGCAGCGCCGGTGCAGCGCCGGTGCAGCGCCGGGTCGGGCAGCGCTGCGCCGAGGTTAGCGACCCCGCGAGCTCGGCCTAGCGCGGAATCTGATCTGCGGTGGACAGCTCATAGGGCTGGTCATTGATGACCTTCTCCAGCCACAGCACCGCGGGGGAGAGGTTCGCCATCATCGGGATCACGTGATCCACCAGCGGGGCCACGCTCGGCACGTCCTGCTCCCGGTAGTACACCTTCGCTCCCTTGCCCAGCCAGCTGCGGGCCAGGTCGCGGGCCTGGGAGGCCGGGATCGTGTCGTCGTTCTTGCCCTGCCCGATGTACACCGGGACGGACGGGGAGAGCGTGCCGATCAGCTGCTTCTGCACCGCGCTGGCGATCGGCTCCTCCTGCATCAGCTCCGTCAGGGAGGAGCCATCCTTGGTGAGAGTGCGGGTGTCCTTGTAGGCGTGGCGGAGCAGGGACTCCGGCACGCACTCGTCCTTCGTCTGCTCCAGCAGCTTCCGACCCTTGTCGTTGAGCTTCGAGTAGATCGGCTCGCGCAGCTCCGGATCGGAGTACAGCAGGCCATTGATAGCGTAGCCGAGGGCCGCGGCCAGCGCGCCATTATCGATGGCGCCAGCCACCACGCCCAGGTTCGCCGGGATGCCGCCCGCGTAGCCTGCGACGAGGTTCAGCTCCGGGGCGTAGGAGTCAGCCAGCTCGAGGGCAGAAGCACTTGCCCCACCGCCCTGGGAGTAGCCCCAGGTCGCCACCGGGGTCTTGTCGCTGACCCCACGGATGCCCATGTTCTTCGCGGCGCGTCCGATATCCAGCGTCGCGTTTCCCTGGGCCACGCGGTTCATGTAGGTGTGCTGCGCGCGGGTCCCCAGGCCCGGCAGGTCGGTCAGCGCGACATCCCAGCCGCGCATCAGTGCCTGCAGGGCGGGCAGCGCCTCGTACTCCAGCCCCCACGGCGCGAGCTTGCCCGGCGCACACGCGTTGGAGGAGCCCTGGGTGCCCGGGGCAATCAGCATCAGCGGGCGCGGCCCCTTGCCCCGCCACGGCTTTGAGGACTCGTAGATGGTGCCGGTGACCGGGATGGTCTTGCCATTCGAGTCGGTGGACACGTAGGCCACCCGGGTGGCCTTGCTGTTCGTCAGGTCCACGAATGGCAGCCCCAGCGCGAGCGTGCTCGGGCCGGTCTTCAGCACCTGGCCGGGCTTGCCCTCCACGTACTCCGGCAGGGAGCTGTAGAAGTTATCCGGATCGTAGTTCGGCATGGAGCTGCCGAGCGCGGCCCCGGAACCCATCCCCGACGAACCCCGCCACGCGCCTTCGACGGAGCCATAAAGCGGAGACGCCGCCGCGCCGGCCACAGAAAGTGGCAGCGCGACGGCGGTGATGGCAGCGGCGGCGGTGAGGCTCGCCGCGCGGCTGGTGCGTCGGGAGTTGTCCGAGCGAAGGCTGAACATGCGTGCTCCTTGGAAGGATCGTGGCTGGCAGGAAGTTAACAGCTAGATCCTATCGACAGGAACACTATTGTGCCGGGGAAATTACTATTCCGGCTCGGCGACAGCCAGCGCGTCAGCCTCGTGGCCCGAATCCTTACGGCTCAGGTCCACCACCAGCGCAATAGCGCCGACGATGATGGTGGGCAGCACCCAGCCCAGTCCCTCCGGGTACAGCGGGATCACACTCAGGGCACCGGTAATGCCGTCCATCGTCTCGCCCAGCAGTTCGCTCAGCAGGTCGATGATGGAGAACACCAGGGCGACCGCCACGGCAGCGCGGTAGGTCAGCGGAATCGGGCGTCCACGCACCGCCAGCTGCGTGAAGGTCACCGCGATCAGCGCGATCGCCGGCGGGTAGATCAGGCCGATGATCGGGCCGGAGAAGCTCAGGATCTTCTCCAGGCCGAGGTTGGCCACCGTGAAGCCAATCAGGGTGAAGACCACGGACCACCAGCGGTAACTGATCGCAGGAACCAGCTCGTGGAAGAAGGACGCCGACGCCGCGATCAGGCCGACCGCCGTCGTCAAGCAGGCGAGCAGCACCACGCCGGAGAAGACCATGTCACCGGCCGTTCCCAGGGAGAGCTTCGACGCCTGCGAGAGCACCGCCGCGCCGTCCGAGTACTGCCCCTTATCCGGCATCTTCGTGCCCATCACGCCCAGGGCGAGGTACACGATCAGCAGGAAGAAACCAGCCAGCACCGCGGAGATCGAGGAGTACTTGACGACCGTCTTGCGCTCCTTGACGCCGTGGGCGTTGAAGGAGCTCACCACGATGATCGCGAAGGCCATCGCTGCGATGGAGTCCATCGTGAAGTAGCCCTCCAGGATGCCCGCGGTCAGCGGGCTGCTGGCGTACTCGCCGGTTGCGGCGGCCGGTTCGCCATTGAGCTTCATGAAGCCCAGCACCGCGAGGATGGCGATGAGTGCCAGCAGCAGCGGCGTCAGGTACTTGCCCAGGGTGTCGGCGACCTTGCCGGGGAACAGCACGATCGCGAAAGCCACCGCGAAGAAGACCGCGGTGGTCACCAGGCGCCACAGCTGGCCGGAGAGGCCGAAGGTGGACTCGATACCCAGCTCGTAGCCGATCGCTGCGGCGCGCGGCATGGCGTAGAAGGAGCCGATGGATAGGTAAGCGGCGATGGAGAACAACAGCCCGAATACCGCGCCTGCGCGCGACGCCAGCTGACGCACCCCGGCACCAGAGATAGCCACCGCGATGATCGTGATGGTCGGCAGCAGCACGCCGGTGAGGATGAAGCCGATGATGGCGGGGGTGAAGTTCTCGCCGGACTCGATCCCCAGCATGGGCGGGAAGATCAGGTTGCCGGCGCCGAAGAACATCGAAAACAGCATCAGCCCGACGGCGAAAATCGAGGCGGCGGGTTTCGCCGTGCCACGGCCAGCCGCGGACTGAGTGGAGGTTCCGGAACTCATGAAATGAGGGCCTTTCTACAACGACGATCCGCGCGGTGGCGGCCTAGGACCAGGTTCAACCACACCCCCGGGTGGGGTGGCGTGAGCAAGCGCGGCCGGTTGTGGCGGTGGTGCCGCTCGAGGCTGAACCAGTGGCGGATCAGAATAAACGTATTTAAGTAGAGGTTAGGGTGCCCCAGTAAGAATCAACTAGTCGGGAAGGGTAATCCCGGCGTTGGTGCGCTCGATCAGCCGGTCAGCCACGAGGGAATCCACCGCTCGCGAAAGCTGAACCCGATCGGGCCACAGTTGATCGATCTCATCGACTGCGACGTGGGTGGTCGCAGATTCTCTCAGGGTTTTGAGGACGAGGCCCCGAACCTGACGGTCCGTGCCTTCGAACTTCTGGACGCGCCGGGCGGCGGCGGATTTCTCCTCTTCCGTCGGCGCGGGCTTGCCTGCCGCCACCCATGCGCAGCGCGCGGCGATGGGGCAGAGCTCGCACTGCGGGGTGCGGGCCTGGCAGATCAGACTGCCGAGCTCCATCAGGGAGGCGGTCATGAGTAGTGCTGCGTCCCGGTGGCGCCGGTCGTGCCCCGCGTTGCGGTAGCCGCGCCGGTCCAGGGTGGGGTCGTGGTCCACCCAGGGCATCATGTCGGCGACGTCCGAGAGGTCGCGGCTGCGTGCCGGTCCCTGGAGGAAGTTGCCGTGGGCTGCCCGGTGGCACACGCGGCGGACGTTGGTGTCCACCACGGGAACGGCCTGCTCGAAGGCGTAGGCGGCCACCGCGCGGGCGGTGTAGCTGCCCACGCCTGGCAGGCTCTCCAGTTCGGCGACGCTGCGGGGCAGTTCCCCGTCGAAGCGATCCACGCAGGCCTGGGCACACTCCTGCAGCCGCAGGGCGCGGCGCGGATAGCCCAGGTTTCCCCATTCGCGAATGACGTCCGCGGTGGCGGCTGCTGCGAGCGCGGCCGGGGTGGGCCAGCGCTGGAGCCAGGAGCGCCACCGCGGGGCGACGCGGGCGACGGGGGTCTGCTGCGACATCACTTCGCTCACCAGGATTGCCCACGGGCTGGTGCCGATGTGGCGCCAGGGCAGGTCGCGCGCGTTGCGTGCGAACCAATGGTTCAGTGCGCTGATGAGGGCAAGGTCGAAGGTGGTTTCCTGCTGACTCTCTGCGGTTGGGAGTGTCATGCGGCCACCTCCCCGGGGTGTCGGGGTGAACCTTGCCCTGCGATGTGTCCCGCGCAGTGTGGGCGGGGTGCCTGGTAAAAGCGCATCGGAGAGTGGATTACAGCGGTTGTTCGAAGGCGGTGGGGGTTCCCACCTGCCGGATTGTCCTACAAAATTGTCCTGGGAAAGCTTTAAGAGCAAGATTGAAGCCATGACTGACTCCCACAGCCCTGAAAGCCCTTCGAATACTGTACCTGGCCAGCAGGCCAACACAGAGTCGCCGGAGGCTACCGCCCAGCAGCAGACCATGACCCCGGAACAGGCCTGGGTCGCGATGCGAGATGGCAACCGCCGTTTCATGAGCGAGGATGTTGCCCACCCGAATCAGGATGTCAACCGCCGCCATGTTCTCACCGCCGGGCAGCGTCCGCATGCTGTGGTCCTGGCGTGCTCTGATTCCCGCGTGCCGGTGGAGATCGTCTTCGACCAGGGCCTGGGGGATGTCTTCGTGATCCGCACCGCCGGGGAGATCACGGACCTATCCGTGCTGGCTTCTCTGGAGTTCGCCGTGGATGGGCTGGGCGTGCCGCTGGTGCTGGTTCTGGGCCACGAGGCCTGCGGTGCGGTGGCCGCGGCGCAGACCGCGCTGAATACCGGCCAGCTTCCGAACGGCTTCCAGCGCGTGCTGGTGGAGAAGGTCACCCCGTCACTGCTGGCCGCCCGCCGCGAGGGCCGGGAGGGCTCCCAGGACTTCGAGAAGCAGCACGTCGTGGAGATCACCCGCCACATCATGGACCGCTCCCCGGAGATCCAGCAGCAGGTGGAGCAGGGGCGCTGCGCGGTCGTGGGCCTGCGCTACCGCCTGGAGGATGGCCTGGCCGAGCCGCTGATCTCCTTCGGCCTGGACGAGGAACAGCTCTAAGGGGCACGTGGGAGTGCGCCGACCGCCGCTGGTGGGGTGTGTCTAAGCCCCATCAGGCGAGGTAAGCCGACTAAAATCTGAGGCTGTGAACGCAGGATCAGGGAACTCAGGAGACAGCTTCCGGCGCCGCGACCCCGAACGGGGCCAGCGCCCACCCCGTGATGCCCAGCCACCGCTGCCGCCCGAGGTTTACCGTCGCCGACGCATCGCCGCCATCGCCGGTGTCGTCGTGCTGATTCTCCTGCTCTGGTGGCTGCTCAGTTCCATCGGCGGATCCAAGGAGGACGCCAGCACGCCTGCGGCGGATACCACGCAGAGCAGCAGTGCCGCGCCGACGTCCGGAAAAGAAAAGAAGCCGGACGCGAAGGATAAGAAGACCGAGGCCGAGAAAAAGGCCGCGGAGAAGCGCGAGGAAGAAAAGAAGGGCGCAGAGCCGAAGGACCCGGCCGCGGAGAAGACCAGCTGTGAGCTCGGTGACCTGCGCGTGACTGCGGTGCCGGGGAAGTCCACCTTTGACCCGGAGGAGCAGCCGACCTTCTACGCGAAGATCGCGAATCCCACGAAGGCGGATTGCGTGATCGACGTGGACGAGGCGAAGCTGCTTTTCGAGGTCTTCGCGATGGATGACTACCACCGCGTGTGGGGTGACCTGGATTGCAACGAGCCTTCCATCACCGGGGAGGTGACCATCGAGGCAGGCAAGAGCCAGAACTACAAGATGGGCTCCTGGTCCCGGACCACTTCCGCCCCGGAGCAGTGCGATTCCCGTCAGCCGGTCGGCCCGGGCAGTTACCTGCTCTACGCGCATTTGGGGGATAACGTTTCCCAGCCTGCGACGTTCAACATGAGCTAGCGGCTAGCTCTCGCGCAGCCGCCGCACCACTCCCAGCGCCTGGCCGATGTTCTTGACCTGGTGCACCTCCAAACCCTTCGGCACGCTCGGGCTGGTGCCTGCCGGGATGATCGCGTGCTTCATCCCTAGCCGCGCGGCCTCGGAGAGCCGCTGGTTGATCTCCGGGATGCGCCGCACCTCGCCGCCCAGGCCTACTTCGCCCATCGCACACAGGCCGAGGGGGAGTGGCTCGTCCTGGGCAGTGGAGGCGAGCGCCAGACCCAACGCGAGATCCGCGGCCGGTTCGCTGATCCGCATCCCGCCCACAGTCGCGGCGTAGACCTCCCGGCGCCCCAGCTGCATCCCGCAGCGTTGGGCCAGTACCGCGAGCATCATGGACACCCGGCCCGATTCGATGCCGGTGACGAATCGCTTCGGATTACCCTGCTCGGTCTCCACCGCGAGCGTTTGGATCTCCCCGACGAGCGCCCGGCGGCCATCCATCTTCACGGTGACGGCAGTGCCCGTCACGGACTCGGTGCGGTGGTTCAAGAACAGCCCCGAAGGGTCCGTCACCTCCTTGATCCCCTCTGCGGTCTGCTCGAAGCAGCCGACCTCCTCGGTGGGGCCGAAACGGTTCTTAATGCCGCGCAGGAAACGCAGGGAGGAGTGCTGATCGCCCTCGAAGTGCAGGACGACGTCCACGAGGTGCTCGATGGTGCGCGGGCCGGCAACGTTACCGTCCTTCGTTACGTGCCCCACCGCCAGCACCGGGGTGCCGGATTGCTTCGCCAGGGTGGTCAGGGTGGACGTCACAGACCGCGTTTGGGTCACCCCGCCCGGCACGCCCTCCACGCCGCTGGCGTTCATGGTCTGTAGGGAGTCCACGATGATCAGCTCGGGCTTGACCGTATCCACGTGGTGCAGCGCCTGTTCCAGGTCGTGCTCGGCGGCGATGTAGAGCTTCTCGGAGAGCGCATTGGTGCGCTCTGCTCGGTGGCGTACCTGGCCGACGGACTCCTCGGCGGTGATGATCAACACCGAGCGGTTAGCCTTGGCCCAGTTGGCGGAGACCTCCAGCAGCAGCGTGGACTTTCCCACGCCCGGTTCGCCAGCGAGCAGCACCGCGGAACCGGGGACGATGCCGCCGCCCAAGACCCGGTCCAGCTCTGCCGAGCCGGTGGGGATGTGGTTGGCGATCTGCGGGTCGATCTCCGTGACCGGCAGGGCATCGCTGGTGGCCCCGGCGAGGTGCCGGGAACCGGAGCGGGACCCGGCTGCGCTCGCGGCCGCGGGGCGGCGTTCCTCGAGCGTGCCCCACTCACCACAGCTCGGGCAGCGCCCCATCCACTTGGACAGGACGTAGCCACACTCGGTGCATTCGTAGCTGGTTTTCGAGCTCCGCTTTGTTGCCATGCCGGTCATTCTAGGCAGTGGCGCAGACACCCCCTGCCGCGAGCACAGCAATAATCGAACATCGCAGGTCAGTGGCCACCGAAAAACAAAAACCGCCGCCCCAACGAAGGGGAGCGGCGGTGGGCCTATAACAGCCGAGTAGCGACTACTTGTCGGTTGGGTGACCGTCCTTGTCGCGGTCGAAGGCGCCAGCCTCCGGGGTGTAAGCGACGACCGGTGCGTTCAGGGAGAACTCAGCGCCGTCGAACTTGATCTCCACCGGCTTCTGGCCGCCGACGTAGAGGTCCTTCACTCCGGAGACGTCACCAGCGGCGTAGCTGAGGCACTTCTGATCCTTAGCGCCCTTCTGCAGGTCCTCCAGGGCATCCTTGCGGTCCACGACGAGGTTGCAGCCCGGCTTGATGGTCTCGCTCAGGTTCGCAGCCTTGCCGTCCACGGAAGCGGAGACCAGCTTGACGTCCTTGGCGTTGTCCTCCGCGTTGGAAGCGGTGAACTTCAGGGACGGCTTGCCGTCGGCGCCCAGAACCACGGAGACGTCCGCGACGTCCACGTTGCCTTCCTTGGCGTGCAGGCCGTTCACGGCCGGGGCCTGCTCTGCGGTCTGGGTGATCTGACCAGCGGAGCAAGCGGTCATGCCCAGGGCGGCACCTGCAGCAACGATGGCGAGGGCACCGCGGACAACGGTCGACTTCTGAGACTTCACGTTCTGATCCTCCATTGTGAGGCTAGGCCTAGGCCGGTTAAGGCCCTTCAACAGTTGTGGTCATCGTACCCGGCGCAAATTGGCCGGAAACTTATAGCTGCTTCACAGAATAGCCCCTTGGGTGGGCAGATTCCTAGTTCAGGCCACCGCTTTCCCCTAATCCCACCCCGTTGTTACCCCTATTATTTGGGGACGTCGCCCTCCGGCGTCGGTGCGCGCTGGTCGAAGCGTTGAAGCTTTCCTGCGGGACCGGGCCTTTCTGCAGGCAGCGGGCCGATCGGGTATGCTCGAACACGGTTTTTAAAGCGCAACGAGGGCGTAAATAGGAAGGTCACGGATGGATTTCAAGGTCGGCGACACGGTCGTATACCCACACCACGGCGCAGCTCAGATCGAGGGGATCGAGCAGCGCGAGTTCAAGGGTGAGACGGTGGACTACCTGGTGCTGCGCCTCTACCAGGGTGACCTTTCCGTCCGCGTCCCGGCCGCGAACGCCGAGAAGGTGGGTGTGCGCGACGTCGTCGGCGAGGAGGGTCTGCTCAAGGTCTTCTCCGTGCTGCGCGAGACGGACGTCGAGGAGGCAGGCAACTGGTCCCGCCGGTACAAGGCCAACCAGGAGCGCCTGACCTCCGGCGACCAGAACAAGGTCGCCGAGGTGGTTCGTGATCTGTGGCGCCGTGACCAGGATCGTGGCCTCTCGGCAGGCGAGAAGCGCATGCTGGCTAAGGCCCGCCAGATCCTGGTGGGCGAGCTCGCGCTGGCCGATGGCGTCGACGATAAGAAGGCCGACGCGATGCTGGCCGAGATGCACGAGACCATCGAGCGCCACCGTGAGCAGGCCGCTGCCGCCCGTGCGGCGGATACCGAGGGGGACGCCGCCATCGATCTCGACGACGAGCTCAACAAGTAACAGCCACGGTTGCCAGCCGTCCCTCGAGGGTGGCTCAACGAGTAGAGAGCGCCGGGTGAGACGTGTTTTCCAAGACCGATACTGCAGCGCTGCCCGTGGTGGCCGTCATCGCGGCGGCGGGGAGCGGCACCAGGCTGGGCGCCGATCAGCCTAAGGCCTTCGTGGAACTGGCGGGGCGCACCCTCGTGGAGCGGGCGCTGGACGGGCTCGCCAGTTCCGGGGTGGTGGGGCGAACCTTTGTCATGATCAGCCCGGACATGCAGGGGCGCATGGCGGAGATTCTCGACGATCCTGCGAACCAGGCCGCGTGGGCAGGGATGCGAGTGAGTACCGGAACCGGGGGATCCGAGCGCTCCGATAGTGTCTTCGCCGGCCTGCAGCTCGTGGAGGGCGAGCTCGGCTCGCCGGTGGACTGCGTGGAATGCGCGCAGGTGGACGAGGCGATCGTGCTGGTGCACGACGCCGCCCGCTGCCTCACCCCACCTGCAATGATCGTCCACATCGTCGAGCAGGTCCGCACCCACGGGGAGGCGGGTACCGCGGCGGGTGTGGTTCCCGCCCTGCCGGTGACGGACACGATCAAGACCATTGCGGACGGGATGGTCACCGGCACCCCGGCCCGCGATGGCCTGGTGGCGGTGCAGACCCCGCAGGGCTTCCTCTTCTCCGCGCTGATGGACGCTAATCGGAAGTACCAGGCAGGCCTGGAGCTCGGCCGTGGGCACGCCCGCCTGGCCACGGACGATGCCTCCATCATGGAGCTCGCCGACTATCCGGTAGCCATCACCGCCGGCGATGACCGGGCGATGAAGATCACCACCCCGCGGGACTTCGCCATCGCTGAGATGATGGTTGAGTGATGATGATCGACCGATGATGGTCGAACAAGGAAGGAAATAGCACCCATGACCCAGCCGATTATCCCCCGCGTCGGCATCGCCTCCGACGCCCACCAGGTCGAGCCCGGCAAGCCCTGCTGGATGGCCGGGCTACTCTTCGAGGACGCCGATGGCTGCGAGGGACATTCCGACGGCGACGTGGTCAGCCACGTCATCGTCGACGCACTGCTCAGCGCCTCCGGACTGGGGGATCTGGGCAGCTTCGTCGGTGTGGGACGCAAGGAATACGACGGCGTCTCGGGGGAGCGCCTGATCACGGAGTGCCGTCAACTACTGGCCGAGAACGGCTTCACGATCGGCAACGTTGCCGCCCAGATGATCGGCAATAGGCCGAAGATGGGGCCGCGCCGGGAGGAAGCCGAGCGCCGCCTCACCGAGCTCGTCGGGGCGCCGGTGTCCGTTTCCGCGACGACCACCGACAAGATGGGCTTCACCGGCCGCGGGGAGGGCGTGGCTGCTCTCGCTACCGCGGTTGTGTGGAAGGCCGAGGCCTAAGAATTAGCGCACGTCGATGGTGCTGGAGATCCGGCCCAGACCCTCGATTTCAACTTCGACGGTGTCCCCGTGCCCCAGGTACTGGGGCGGCGTCATCCCGTGGCCCACGCCTGCCGGTGTGCCGAGAGCGATGACGTCGCCAGCCTCCAGCGTGGCGAAGTTCTCCACGTACTCGACCAGCTCCTGCGGCTTGAACACCAGGTCGGCGAGGCTGTGCTCCTGACGCAGCTCCCCGTTGACCCAGGTCCGCAGCATCGCGCCTTCCGCCACCGGGTCGAAGGGCTGGCCCTTCTCATCCGTGGCCATCGTCAGCCACGGGCCAAGCGCGCTGGACTCGTCCAGATTCTTACCCTGCAGCCACTGCTGAGTGCGGTACTGCCAATCCCGCTGGGAGAAGTCATTCATCACCGCATACCCCGCGATCTGGCCACCGTGCCCCATCACGATCGCTAGCTCGCCCTCATAATCCAGCTTCTGCGCCATCGCACGTGGTACCCGCACATTCCCATAAGGCGTGGTCAGCGCCGTGGCGAACTTCGCGAACAGCGTGGGGTGGTCCGGCACCGGATGCCCCATCTCCACGATGTGCTCCCGGAAATTCAACCCGGTGCAGAGCACCTTCCGCGGGTTCGGAATCACCGGAGCCAACTGACGGGCCGAGAACTCAATGCTCTCCCCGGCGCTCGCGGAGGCCGAGAGGGTGACGTCCTGAAGAAAACCCCCGAGATCCCCGTCGGCCAGGACGGTACCGGTGCCATGCGTGCCGTCGAAGCTCTCCACACGGATGGTGCGCAGACGGCCGGCGGTTTCGATGGTTGCTAGGCGGTGGGCCATGATCCTCCTCGGGCAGGTCTTTTGGTGACTGCCTACCGAGGATAGCCTTCCGGTCGGCAGCCACCGGCCACCGAAGTACAATTGCGGTGACGAGGGGCACGGGGCGCATCCGCCCTGGCCCGCCAGAATAGAACCTGCGAGACCCAAGAAGGCGGCCAACCATGGTTGATTCTTTGCCCACCGACGCTTCGGAGCCGATGCCGCTCCAGCTGCGCATCTACGACACCGCGAGCCGCAAGGTCCGCGAGTTCACCCCGCTGCGCGAAGGCAAGGTTTCCATCTACCTGTGTGGCGCCACCGTGCAGTCCATCCCACACATCGGGCACGTCCGTTCCGGTGTGGCCTTCGACGTCCTGCGCCGCTGGCTGCTCGCCCAGGGATACGACGTCGCGTTCGTCCGCAACGTCACCGACATCGACGACAAGATCCTCACCAAGGCCGCGGAGAACAACCGCCCCTGGTGGGAGTGGGCAGCAACCCACGAGCGCGCTTTTACCTGGGCCTATGACCAGCTGGGCGTGCTGCCGCCGTCCGTTGAGCCGCGGGCGACCGGGCACGTCCCACAGATGATCGAGTACATGCAGCGCATCATCGGCAACGGCCACGGTTATGCCGCCGACGGCAATGTCTACGCCCAGCCCGCCTCGATCGAGAACTACGGCTTCCTCTCTGGTCAGAAGCTCGACGAGCTGGACCAGGGTGAATCCGCAGGCACGGGCAAGAAGAACCCCCGCGACTTCACCATGTGGAAGGCCGCCAAGCCGGGCGAACCCGCATGGGATACGCCGTGGGGCCGGGGACGCCCGGGCTGGCACATCGAGTGCTCCGCGATGGCCACGAACTACCTGGGCGGGGAGTTCGACATCCACGCCGGCGGGCTGGACCTGCAGTTCCCGCACCACGAGAACGAGGCCGCCCAGGCCACCGCCGCCGGGGATGGCTTCGCCCAGTACTGGATGCACAACGGCTGGGTGACCATGAGCGGGGAGAAGATGTCCAAGTCGCTTGGCAACGTGCTGAGCGTGCCGAACATCCTGGAGAAGGTCCGCCCGGTGGAGCTGCGCTACTACCTGGGCAGCGGCCACTACCGTTCCATGCTGGAATACTCCGAGTCCGCGCTGGCCGAGGCCGCCGCCGGTTACCGCAGGATTGAGAAGTTCCTGCTGCGTGCGGCCGCTTACCTCGCCGCCATTGAGGACGACGCCCCCGCCTCGGCCGGGGATCAGGCTGCCCGCGGCCCGGAACAGCTGGTGGCCGTGGGCCAGTGGCCGGAGGCCTTCGCCGAGAAGATGAATGACGACCTCGCGGTGCCGCAGGCGCTGGCCGTCATCCACGACGCCGTCCGCGAGGGTAATAAGGCCCTCGAGGTCAAGGACACTGAGACGGTGATGCGGGTCGCGGGGCAGGTTCGTGCGATGATGAGCGTCCTCGGCGTGGACCCGTTCGACGAGCACTGGCTGGAGCAGACGATGGCCGGGCAGGGCTCTTCGGCGGCGATGACCGCCCTAGATTCCCTGGTGCAGGACGATCTGCAGCGTCGGGCGGAGGCTCGCGCGGAGAAGAACTGGGCGGTGGCGGACGAGGTCCGCGACCGGCTCACGGCAGCCGGTATTGAGGTCACTGATACCGCCGATGGGGCTCAGTGGAGCCTGAAGGAGTAGCGCCGCTCCGCTGAGGCGCGCCCGTGGCGCCGGCGCCCCGGCTGGGGTGCCGGTTTAACGGACGTGCTGCTCAGCTAGGGCCTGAAACACCGCCTGGTTCATGGCGAAGGCTGCGCTGGCGCAGTTAATGATCTTTTCCTTGGACTCGGCGCTGAGCTCGAGCTGGTTGAGCGTGATGCGGTAGCGGTCGCGGTAGGGCTTGATCCGGCCGATGGCGTCGAAATCGTAGAAGGATATGCTGCGCTCATCCAGGCCGTAGTACTTCTCAAACATACGAGCGATCACCTGGCCACCCGACATGTCTCCCAGGTAGCGGACGTAGTGGTGAGCCAGCGCTGCCTCGCCGTCCTGCTCCGTGCCGATCTGGCGCAGGACCTCGACGTAGTTCTGGGTCGCAGGCAGTGGCGCAATGTGCTCGCGCCACTGCCCGCCGTAGAGCTGCTCCAGGTCGGACTCCAGCGCAGAAAGTCGCTCCAGGCGCGGGTCGTAGATCGAGGCCAGCTCCGCTGTGTCCTGGTTCGCCCGGACCGCGGATTCGAGGGCCTCGTAGACGAAGTAGAGCTGGCCGGTCAGGGCAGCCACCGCGTTGATATCCAGTTTTCCGTCGAGCAGTTGGGTCATAAACACTGAGTTTTCCGCGTCGTGGTGCGCCTGCGCGGTCTCGCTTTTGAGCAGGGCGGAGAGCTGGCCTTCGGCATAAAAGGTGTGGCGGGTGGCGGTAGTCATGGGTTTTCCTTCCGTAACGGGATTAAAGCTTCTTGAGTGAACTGGGGTTTGTTCTGCGCCGGGGGAGCGCGACCGGGTTGCCTGCTGAATCCTGGAGTATTTCCACATCGGCGTCGTAAATGGCGCTGATGAGCCCGGAGCTGAGAACCTCGGTCGGGGCGCCTTGTGCAAACACGCAGCCACTGCTGAGAACGACGATGTGGTCGGCATAGGCCGCCGCGGCTGCGAGGTCATGGAGAACCACCACGACCGTCTTTCCCTCGTCGGCGAGGCCGCGCATCGCTTTGAGAACGTCCTCGGCGTGCGCCAAATCCAATGCCGCGGTGGGCTCATCCAGCAGCACCACGGGAGTGTCCTGGTAGAACACCCGGGCGCAGTGCACGCGGGCGCGCTCGCCACCGGAGAGGGTGGGGAGGACCCGCGGGAGGAGGTGCTCGATCTCGCAGGTGGCGATCACTTCCTGGCGAAGCTGTGGATCCGGCGTGGACCAGGGGTGCCGGCCGAAATCGAGAACCTCCTCCGCCGTGAAGGGCACACCGATGGGGTGGTGTTGGGTCAGCACCGCCCGCCGTCGCGCGAGCTGCTTGCTGCTCAGTTGGCTGACGTCCTCGCCCGCGATGAGGATCTGCCCGGAGTCGATATCGAGGTCGCCAGCGATCGCGGCGAGCAAGGTGGACTTCCCGGCACCGTTCGGCCCCACCAGTGCGGTGACCTGGCCTGCGGCAGCGGTGAAGGTGACGTCGTCCAGCAGTTCGTGCTCGTCCACGCTGAAATGCAGTTTTTCTATTGTGATGCTCATTAGTGCTTCACCGACCTATCGGAACGAATCAGCAGCCAGAAGAAGATCGGGCCGCCCACGATGGACGTCAGCATTCCCAGCGGCAGATCGGTGCCGGTGATGAGGGCGCGGGCGGCGAGGTCTGCCAGTGTGGCTGCGAGTGCGCCACCGAGGAAACACGCGGGCACGAGTGCGCGGTGGCCGGGGCCGATGAGCAGCCGCAGGGCGTGTGGGACCACGAGCCCGATGAACACGATGATCCCGGAGAATGCCACACCGGCAGCCACCACAAGTGCTGCGATTGCGATGACGATGCGGCGGAGCGCGACCACGTTGATTCCGAGGTGTTGGGCCTGGGATTCCCCCAAACTCAGGATGTCGAGCTTGGGTGCAAGCACCCAGAGCAGGACGGCGGCTGGAGTGGTCAGCGCTAGGATGATCCCCACCTGGGACCAGTCGGCGCTCGCGAAGCTGCCCATCTGCCAGAAGACGATGCGGTCGCGCGCCGTGGTGCTGGCGATGTAGGTGAGGAAAGAGACGATGCCGCCGCAGACGGCGTTGACTGCCACGCCGACGAGGATGATGCGCGCCATATCGCGGCTTCCTCGCGCGCTGGCTGCGACGATGGCGGTCGCTGCGATTCCGCCGACGAAGGCGGCGATGGCGATGGTCCAGTTTGAAGTCAGGATCGCCGCCAGTCCTGCGCTGCTCAACCCGAGCGCGCCGGCGGCACTGGCTGTGCTGAACACGGTGGCCAGTGACGCGCCGACCGCAGCACCAGAGGACACACCGATCAATCCGGGTTCGGCCAGCGGGTTGGCAAATACCGCCTGTAGCGCCAACCCGGAGATCGCTAGCCCTGCGCCGACGATGGCGGCAAGGGCAACCCGGGGCAGGCGGACCTCCCACAGCACCACATCAAGGGAGGTGGATTGCCCAAGGCCGGTGACGATGTGCGCCAGGGAGCGGAGGGACTGCTGGGCGCTGGCTCCGAATTGTCCGACCGCGACGGACCACAGGATGGCCGCGATAAGCCCAACCCCGAGAGCGATGATCACCGCTGGGGTTTTGGCGGCACGGAGGCGGTTCCAGCGGCTCCGGATCGCCCGACGTGGGTCGCGCTGGAAGACGAGCCCGGCGGGTTGACCGCCCTTCGCGGTACCGGAGCGGGGCGTTTTCGATTGCTTTTTGAGCACGCTAGTCGCCATATAGCGCCTCCGCCATCGCGTCGATCACGCCTGGGGTGTTTGGTCCGAAGGAGAGCAGTTCGGAATCGGGAACGTCGAGCACGGAGCGGTTCTTTCCCGCTGGAGTCTGCGACACGCCCGGAACCTTCAATAGCCCATCGACCCCGCCCACCGATTCCAGGCCACTGCTCATCACGATGAGCGTGTCCGGGGCGGCCTCGATGAGCGCTTCGGGGGTCAGCGGGGTGAAGCTGCCATCGATGCCCAGTTTCACGCCGGCGTCAGTACCGCCGAGCCTCTCGATGAGGCTTCGGCCACCGGATTCCGGCCCGGCGATCATCGCCACACCGGTGCCGCGCACGTAGAGAACCATCATGCTGCGACCATCTGCCCGGGACTTCGCGGACGCGGTGGCCTGGTCGAGCTTTGCGTTGATCTTTTCGGTGACGTGATCCGCGGCCTGCTCTAGTCCGATCCCGGCGGCGACCTCTTCGACGAGGGTGCCGATGGTTTCCGGGGTGCGTTCCGCAGTGATGTCGATGACCTTCACCCCGGTTGCCCGAAGCTTCTTCATGACCCGGCTCGGGCCGATCGAACCATCAGTGAGGACGATGTCGGGGCGCAGGCTCAGCACCGTTTCGGCGTTGATCGAGTGACCGCCGGGGGTGACCAGGGGAAGGTCTTTGACCCCTGGGAAATCGGAGGCGGTGTCTCGCCCGATGAGGTTTTCCCCCATGCCCAGCGCCCATACCGTCCGGGAAAGCGCGCCTGCGCGATCCAGGGTGAGGATGCGGGCGTCGCGCGCCGGAGATTGCTCCACCGTTTGCTTGTCGACGAGGACCTCGGGGTCGCGGCTGGGGAGGCGTGCAGAGACGTGGCCAGCGGGGGAGGAGGCGGGTGAACTCTCGCCGTGGCGCGCAGTTGCTGCCTTTTCTGCCGAGGCGGCCTGTGACTGCTCGGCCGTGGGGGTAGGGCCCGAAGTCGGCGCCCCGCAGCTGCTCAGGGCAAGCGCGGCCGCGAGGTAAAGCGGCAGACATACGCGCTGTGGGGGTGTCCGCATGGTGAGAGTCCTTAGAGATTCTTGACTATAACAACATAGGTTAGGTTAACCTCGGTGAGGTTAGCATAACCTAGTGATACCCCAGGAAGAGGTTCCAGAATGAAGACAATCCGCACCGCACGCCCGCGCGCAGCAACCGCTGTCGCCGCACTCATGGCACTGAGCCTGCCTCTGCTGGCAGCCTGCTCGGACGATGGATCAGAAGAGCAGGCGTCGGCCTCCTCCACCACAGAAGCGCCAGCTAGCGAGGCGTCGAGCGAGGCTCCGAGCACGTCCGCTGCCGCTGGGTCCAGCGATAGCGCCGAGGCCACAGGCAACAGCGAAGTGAAGATCACCGCAGACCCAGCAGAAAACCTCGCGGATGGGCAGAAGATCTCCGTCAAGGTCACCGGCCTGGACCCGGAAGCGGGCTACTACGGCGCCATCTGTGCTGCGGAGAGCACCCCGGGTAAGCCGATGCCAGACTGCACCGGCGAGCGTGGCGCTGCCGGAACCCAGCAGTGGATCACCCAGAAGGATGGCGGCACCGCGCCCCTCTCCCCGGCAGGAGAGACCGAGTTCACGCTGACCGCAAAGCAGAAGGGGCAGGCCGTTGACTGCGCCACGCAGGAATGCGTTCTGAAGATTTTCGGTGACCACACCGAAGGCTTCGAGGACGTCGCGGAGGTCCCAGTCACCTTCGCCAGCTAGCCACAGCTGCGACGCAGTGGCCGAGCAATAGTGTGAATGGGCGCTGGAACGATAGACTTGGTGCTCGATAATTCACGCACAACTAGGGAGCACGATGGCTGGCAACTCGCGACGACACGGCGGCGCACGCAAGAACAAGAAGGGCCCGTCGAAGGGGTCGGCCGGGGAGAAGCGCCGCGGCCTGCGTGGTAAGGGTCCGACCCCGAAGGCGGAGGACCGCGTCTACCACCAGGCGCACAAGCGCAAGAAGGCCGCACAGCGCCGGGCATCCGGGGCACACGACCGCCGCGATGCCTTCGGTGGCAACGAGCTGGTCGTCGGCCGCAACCCCGTGGTGGAGTGCCTGCACGCCAACGTCCCGGCGTCCGCCCTGTACGTCGCGGAAGGGACGGGTAATGACGACCGACTGTCCGAGGCCGTCCACATCTGCTCCAGCCGCGGCATCTCGGTCCTGGAGGTCAGCCGCCAGGAGCTGGATCGCATGACCGGCAACGGGCTACACCAGGGCATTGGCCTGCAGATCCCGCCGTATAAGTACGCGGATGTGCACGACCTCATCGAGCGCGCCGCGGATTCCGCGACGCCCGGCCTGGTCGTGGCGCTGGACAACATCACCGACCCGCGCAACCTGGGTGCCGTGATCCGCTCCGTGGCAGCTTTCGGTGGCCACGGCGTGGTGATCCCGGAGCGTCGCAGCGCGTCTGTGACTGCCGTGACCTGGCGGACCTCCGCGGGTACGGCGGCGCGCCTGCCGGTCGCGAAGGCAACGAACATGGTGCGCGCGCTGAAGCAGTTCCAGCAGAACGGCTACCAGGTTGTCGGTCTGGATGCCGGTGGGGAGCACACGCTGGACACCTACGACGGCACGACGCCGACGGTGGTCGTCGTTGGCAGCGAGGGCAAGGGGCTGTCCCGTCTGGTCGGGGAGACCGCGGATACGATCCTCTCGATCCCGATGGCTGACAAGGTTGAATCCCTCAACGCCTCCGTGGCTGCTGGCGTGGTGCTGAGCGAGTTCGCCCGCCAGCGTCGCGTGGGGAAGAACTAAGACCAGGCAGTAGCGAAAGGCCGCGCTAGCAAGTGCTAGCGCGGCCTTCTTTATAACGTTCCGGGGATCGGCCCGCTGAGGCGTCTTAGTGGTGGTTCTCCGAGTTGGCGCAGGAGTCCGCCTCGCACAGCGGCACGGAACTATCGGTACCCGGCTGAGAGCTCAGGCCCGCCGCGCCCGACTGGCCGGTGCGGCCGACTACCCCGCTCAAACCCTGGCCTGCGGCATAGGAGGCGGCGCGCACCTCGTCGGCGTCCATCTGGCGACCCCGCAGCCACTCGATGAACCAGCAGACCAGGTAGATCAGGAAGCTCAGCGTCGTCACGAAGACGGAAACTGGCAGGCCGGGTGCCAGCGAAAGCACCAGGCCGCCCACCGCGGCCGTCACCGAAAAGATCGCGGAAAGGACCACGGCGACCAGGGGATTGGCGGTAACCTTCACCGCCGCCGCACCCGGGGTAATCAGCAGCGCGAGGAGCAGCAGGGCACCCACGATCTGCACGCCCTGGCTGGCCACCGCACCCAGCACGGCGGCGAAGAGGATGGAAAGCAACCGCACCTTCACCCCACTGGCAGCGGCCATCGTCGGATCGACGGTGGCGAAGAGCAACGGCCGCCACAGCAGCGCGATGACCGCGACGACGATCACCGTCATAATCGCCAGCATCTTCATATTCGACGAGCTCACGCCCACGATCTGCCCGGTGAGCAGGCTAAAGGCGATGGAGGAACGGCCGGGGTAGAGGTAGATAAAGAGCACCGAAAGGCCCATGCCGAAGCTCAGCACCACGGCGACGATGGAGTCCTGTTCTCGGGCGCCCACCACCCCGAGAATCACCGCCGCACAGACCGCTCCGAGTAACGCACCCCAGGAGACGCTGAAACCGAAGAGCAAGGCGGCCGCCGCACCCATCAGCGCGAGCTCGCCGGTGCTGTGTGCCGCGAAGCTCATGTTGCGCATCACGATGATCGGCGCGATCGCTCCGGAGAGCACGCCCAGCAACAGGGCTGCGAGGATGGACTGCTGCACGAAATCCACGTTCAGCAGGGCAAGGGTGTCCGCCCACCACTGGCCGGTATGAAACTCGCTCATAGAACGATCAACTTCCCATCTACCTCGATGACCTTCACCTCGGTCTGGTACAGCTCCGAGAGGGTCTCGGTGTTCATGACTTCCGCGACCGTGCCCTGCCGATGCCCGTGCGGGGTGATGTAGAGAACCCGGTCGGTGACCTCGAGGATCGGGTTGATGTTGTGCGTGATGAACAGCACCGCGGCATTCTTTTTCCGCCGCTGGCGCTCCAATAGCTCAACGGTGGCGCGCTGGGCGCGCAGGTCCATGGAGAGCAGCGGCTCGTCGCACAGCAGGATTTCCGGGTCCCCTGCGAGCGCCTGGGCCTGGCGGATCAGCTGCTGCTGGCCGCCCGACATCTTCCCGACGCGGCGGTCCGCCAGCCCGGCCGCGCCGACCTCGGCGAGCGCGGCGTCGATCTGCTCGCGGCGGGGGCGGCGGTTGCGGAACACCCCGTGTGCGGTGGAAAGCCCCACCAGGTCACGCGCCCTAATCGGCAGGTTCGCAGGGAACATTCGCTGCTGCGGGATGTAGCCGATCGTGCCTTCCACCTCGACGCTGCCGCGGGTCAGCGTGCGCTGCCCCAGCACGGTCTGGAAGAGGGTGGACTTGCCCACGCCG
Organism: Corynebacterium sp. UMB4614; assembly: GCF_030217065.1. NCBI lineage: Bacteria > Bacillati > Actinomycetota > Actinomycetes > Mycobacteriales > Corynebacteriaceae > Corynebacterium > Corynebacterium sp. UMB4614. Next base: position 48,558 of record NZ_JASONC010000011.1, on the reverse strand, counting down.
TTTGAGCCCAAAATAGCGAGAAATTCCCCCGGGGCGACCTCGAGGTTGAGGTCGCGCCACAGGGGTTCAATCGCGGCGTTGTGAAACGCTAATCTCATGCGTCCTCTAGCTGCTTGAGGATGTCATCCACGTAGTCGAAGTACGTGGTGCCCCGGTCCGGGGTTTCGTTCACGTTTACAGTAGCAACGTCCTTATCCTTGGCGGCCTTCGTCAGCTCTTCGGCTGCCGGGGTCTGGGCCTGCTCGTTAGTGATCAGGACGTCCAGCTTGCCGTCCGTGATCAGCTTCTTCGCGGCGGCGAGGTCTGCTGCGGAGGGCTCGGCTTCGCGGGCCACGGCCTTGGCGAAGGACTCTGGGGTGATGTCCTCGAGGCTGGAGTCCTCGACGATGGCCTCGGCAACCGACTCGGTCAGCATGACCTTCTTGGCCGGCAGCTTCTTCATGCGCTCGGTGTAGGACGCGGTCTTCTCCTTGATCTCGCTGTTCTCGTCCAGCTTGGCCGGGAAGTCCTTGTCGAGCTCGTGGAGCTGGGTTGCGAGGTTATCGGCGAAGGCGTTGACGATGTCCATGTCCAGCCAGGCGTGCGGATTCTGGCCGCTGCCGTGGTCATGCCCGTGGCCGTGCTCGTGATCGTGGTCATGGCCCTCATGATCGCCGTGATCATGGTCGTGGTCGTGACCCTCGTGATCGTCGCCCTCATGATCGTGGTCATGCCCGTGCTCGTGATCGCCGTGGTCGTGCGTGTGGGCCGAGGCCAGCGGGAGAGCGCTCACGATCGGGGCGTCGTCCGCATTATCGGTGAGCCAGTTGTCGTAGCCCGCGCCGTTGGCAGCGATGAGGTCCGCGCTCTTGGCCTTCGCGATGTCGGCGGCGGTGGCCTCGTAGCCGTGCGGATCGTCGTCCTTGTTCTCCATGATGGTCTCGACGGAGAAGGTCTCCTCCGCCCCGTCGACGCTCTCGATGACCGCCTTGGCGATATCTCCCCAGACCGGGGTCGAGGCGACGATCTTGAACTCCGTGTTCTCGGCCGGATTGTCCTGCGAGCCGCCCTCGGAGCAGGCGGCAAGGCCTGCGGTCAGGGTGAGGGCACCGAAGATGGCGGCGCCGCGCTTGCGGGTTGTTGCACTAAAGTTCATAGAAACTTCTCACAGTTGTTGGTAATGGGAACAGGTTGCAATAAGAAATCTAATGCAGCACCCCGCCGGCCAGCAATTTTTTTGCCAACCGCCTACGGTAAGAAGCATGAATCAACCCGCCCGTCGAGGCACCCTCGCTTCCATCGCCGCCGAGTTGGGCGTATCCCGGACCACCGTCTCCAACGCCTATAACCGGCCCGGCCAGCTCTCCGAGGAACTGCGCACCAAGATCCTGCAGACCGCGGAGAAGATGGGGTACCCGGGGCCCGACCCCATCGCGCGTTCCCTGCGCATCCAGCGGGCGGGTGCCGTCGGCGTCCTCCTCACCGAGGAGCTGACCTACGCCTTCGATGACCAGGCCTCCGTCGAATTCATGTCTGGCGTCTCGCAGGCCTGTGGCGAGATGGGGGTGTCCATGCTCCTCATCCCCGCCGGGGTCCAGTCCGATGGGAAGGACGCCACCGCCCTGATCAACCAGGCTGCCGTCGACGGTTTCATCGTCTACTCTGTCGCCGACGAGGACCCCTACCTGGAGGCCGCCATTAGTCGGGGACGCCCCGTCGTCATCTGCGACCAGCCCGCCGGTCGCGAAGGGCTCCGCTTCGTCGGAATCGACGACCGCGAGGCCATTAAACCGGTCGTCCGTCGCCTCGTCGACGCAGGTCACCGCAAGATTGGCATCCTGTGCATCCGGCTGGACCGGGAACCCAACAACGGGCCCGTCAGCCAGGACCGGCTCGCCGGGGCGCGCATGAACGTGCAGCGGGATCGCGTGACCGGGGCGCTGGAGATCCTCGCCGAGGCGGGCATCGACGCCGCCAGCGTGCCCCTCGTGGAGCGCCATATCAACGACGCCGAAACGACCGAGGACGCGGCCCGCGAACTGCTGGAAAGCAACCCGGATCTCACCGCCGTGGTGTGCACGACCGATTCGATGGCGCTCGGTCTGCTGCGCTACGCCGAATCGGTGGGCATCGACGTCCCTGGCGACTTGTCGGTGACCGGTTTCGACGGCATCCCGCAGGCAGAGGCCGAAGGTATTGTCACGGTGCGCCAGCCCTCCCGCACGAAGGGGCGCCTGAGTGGTGAGTATCTCGCGGAGGAGATCCGGGCGCGTCGGAAGGCGGCGAAGAATCGGAAATCCGCGCCATCGCGGGCGCAGTCGGAGACCCCGCCGGCGGTCTACCTGGAGACCACGGTGCTGGACGGAACTTCTATCGCCGCCCCGCGGGCTTAGGGAAAGCGGGCACTAACCACCCAGCTCCGCGGGCAACTGCGCCGCGGGCACTAACCACCCAGCTCCGCGGGCGACTGCACCGCGGGCTCAATGGATCCAGCTCCGCGGGCGACTGCACCGCGGGCACTAATGACGCAGCTCCGCGAGCTGCTGGAGTGCGTCTCGAACGTCGAAGGGGCTGCCCAGGCTCCGGGTTGCCGCGGTGGTGTCCGCGAGTCGGCCGCCCACGTGGACGCCGACGTCTGGGCGTGGCTGAGTGAGGGTGGCAAGGACGGTTTCGTCTGTGACGTCGTCGCCCAGGAAGAAGACCACGTGCTCCGGCAGCTGGGTGCGCAAGCCCGCCACGTAGCTGCCCTTTGTTGCGGTGGCGACGCTGAGTTCCAGGATGTCGCGGCCCCAGGTGACCTGCACCGGAACCGCCGGGGTGCTGCAGGTGGCCGCGAACTCCGCCAAACGTTGGTTCGCTTGCTGCGCGGCCTCGGGGCTGGCGGCCTGCCGGGTGTGCAGGCCCACCGAGTATGGCTTGTACTCCACCCACATGCCGCGGTCGGTGGCTGCGATCTGCTCGGCGTGCTCGCCCAGTTTCTGCAACACCTCTGCCCGCGCCGATGGGGTGGGGTTCACGGAACCGTCCGCAGTACCAACCGCGGCGCTGCCGACGGCCTCGTTCGCAGCGGCAGCGCTGCCCGAAAGGGAGTCTTCCGCACCGTGGGAGCCGACCAGGCGGATATCGTCTGGGCCCGGACTGTCGAGTACTGGCAGTCCGGTGACCGCGGAGAGTTCGCGTAGCTGGCGACCAGAGATGATGAGCACGGTCACCCCAGGGAGCCCGGCGAGCTCCTGCAGTGCCTCCAGCGCGCCGGGTACCGCTCGCACGTCGGTGGGGGAGTCCGAGAACTCCGCCAGCGTGCCGTCGAAGTCGACCGCGAGCAGTAGCTTCTCCGTTGCTGCGAGGTAGGTGAGATCCTCCGCGCCCAGAGTGTCGGGGCCCAGTGTGTCCGGACCCAGCTTGTCGGGATCCTCCTCCTTGGGGTGCCGTTCGCTGGGATTGTGGGGGCTTGGGGGCGGGGTAGCGGGCATCGGCGAGCTCCTTAAAGTGTTCTCTTCGCGGGGCCCGTGGCAGCCCCTGGGGGTGGGTGCTGCCTAGGCGCGGGCGACCATGCTCAGTGCCTTCGGGGTTTCCCACTCGGCGGCGTCTGGGTGGAACTGCTGCAGCCGCAGCGAGCGCCCACCGTCGCGCGTATAGGTCAGCGTCTGGTTTTCCAGGACGTCGCGAAGGCGCTCGGCATTGCGCTCATCGCTCGGTGCGCACTCGGCTTCGCCGCCGATTTCCTCGACGCTCAGCTGGCCGACCTCAAGCTGGGATTCCTTCTCCCGCCACTGGACGTCGGCCTTGAGATTCAGGCAGCCGCTCGCCCCGGTGAGGGAGTCTTCACCGATGACCAGGAAGAGGCGGCCCTCCTGGGTTTCCGGCAGATCGGCCGGTGTGTCCGGGTCTTGGTAGATGCGGGTGACCTGCCACTGCGTCCATCCCACCGGGGATTCGGCCTCGCCGCAGGCGCTAAGGCCCAGCAGGCCGGTCGTAGCGAGGACGGCGGCACCGGCTCGGGCTGCAGTTCGGCCCCGCTGAGCTCCGCGCAGTTTACTGAGTTCCATCACCGCTCCTCCTTGCCTGGGGACGTCGCGTCCGTGCGCAATTCGGCCAGGAAGCTGTCCGCCCAGTGGTCGACGTCGAACTCGCGGACGTTCTCCCACATCTTCTGCATCCGTTCCCGGCGGTCCGAAGGCTTGGACGTAGCCGCCGTGAGGATCGTCTGCGCAAGCTGCGTCTTATCATAAGGATTGCACATGAAGGCGCTGGTCAGCTGCGTGGCTGCGCCCGTGAACTCCGAGAGCACCAGGGCACCGGTGCCATCCGAGTGGCAGGCCACGTACTCCTTGGCCACCAGGTTCATTCCATCCTTCAGCGCGGTGACCAGCATGATATCTGCCGCCAGATACAGCGCGACCAGCTTCTTGAAGGACTGGTTATTGTGCACATAGCTGACCACCGGTCGGCCCATCGAGCCGTGCTTGCCGTTGATTCGGGAGACGATGCGCTCCACGTCCTTGCGGGTGGCTTGGTAGTCCTCCAGCCGTTCCCGTGAGGGGGTGGCCACCTGCACCATGGAGATGTCCTTGGCCTTGAGCCCGTGCTTCTTCAGCTCACCGGAGTCCAGCAGCTCCTCAAGAGCCAGCAGGCGCTGCACGATGCCCTTCGTATAATCCAGCCGGTCCACCCCGGCCATCAGGACCTTCGGCGAGCCCAGCTGCTGGCTTAAGTGCTGCGCCTTGGCCAGCGTCTCCGGCTGCTGGGCCTGTCGTTCGACGGCGGCGGAGTCCAGGGAGATCGGGAAGACCCCGATGCGGGTGACATGCTCCTGCGCCTGTTCATCCTGCTGATCCTCGCTAGCAGCCTCGGCTGCGGCGGTGCTGGTCGCCGTGGGGCTCGTGGTGCACCAGCCGATGACGGAGTTCTCCTCCGGCAGGCGGGCGCCGCTGACGAACTCGGCATCCGTGGGATCGTCGTAATGAACGTCGAAATCCAGCGCGCGGAGCGTGTGCAGGAAGTTCCGGGCGCTGTCCTGGGTCTGGAAACCGATGAGGTCCGCACCGAGCGTGCCGGCCAGCACCTCGCGGCGCCACGGAAGCTGGCGGAACAGCTCTGGGGCAGGGAAGGGGATGTGGAGGAAGAAACCAATCTTGAGGTCTGGGCGTGCCTCGCGGATCATGCCGGGCACCAGGTGCAGCTGATAGTCCTGCACCCACACCGTCGCGCCGGGCGCGGCTTCCTTGATCGCCTTATCGGCAAAGCGGCGGTTGACGGCGTGGTAGCTCGCCCACCAGGAGCGCTTATAGCGCGGATGCACGATCAGGTCGTGGTACAACGGCCACAACCCCGCATTGGAGAAGCCCTCGTAGAACTCCTCGTAATCCGTGTCGGAGAGATTCACCGGGATCAGGTCGATGCCGGTCTTCTGTCGCGGTGGCATCTCCTTGGCCTTGACCTTCTTGGTCGTTCCCGGCCAGCCGATCCACGCACCGTTGTTCTCCTGCAGAACCGGCTTGAGTGCCGTGACGAGCCCGCCGGGGGAGGCGACCCACTTATCGTCGATCCGGTCGACGGGCAGACGGTTGGCGATAACAAGAAAATCTGAACCACCGTCGGTGGCCATCGTGCCTCCTGAAGCGCTTCCTAGGTGCCGATTATGGCACCAAGTGTACGCGGACTACTGAGCCTTCTTCGTGGCCTTTTTCGTCGCCTTCTTAGCGGCCTTCTTGGTGCTCTTCTTAGCAGCCTTCTTCGTAGCCTTCTTGGTCGCCTTTTTCGCGGCCTTCTTGGTGCTCTTCTTGACGGCCTTCTTCGCCGACTTCTTCGTGGTCTTCCGGCTAGCCTTCTTCGTGGCGGCCTCGTTGGCCTCCAGCTCCTCGACGACCTTTCGGTGGATCAGGCCATCCGGCTCGACGCCGAGCATGCTCATCAGGGTCACGCCGTCCAGGAAGTCCTCGGCATAGGTGGCAACGATCCGCTGAGCGGCGAGAGCGGTTTCAACCGGTACGGCGTGCAGAGACTCGGCGCTAGCTGGACGATTGTCTGTGACCTTTGGGGGCACTGGCATCCTCTTTCACGAAAACTCTTGAACTGGCGGTGGTCTTTGATGGTGAATCAAAAACTCGTTGCCTGGTAACGGGCCTATTCTACGCTAATCAGTCCCGGGCGTGTTCGGAGCCCTCAGCTGAGCCGCCATCCTCGGCCGGGCCCTGCTCGGCTGGGGAATCGACCTGCCCCTGCAGTTGCGCCTGCTTCTCGTCCTCCCGCATCTTCGCGAGCTTGCGGCGCTGCCTCGTGCGCAGCAGGGAGTCGATGCTCCACAGGGACCGGGTGCCCTCCCGCTTGCGGCTCATCCGTGGCACCGTGCGGTCCATCGGGTGCTGGTCCAGGGGGTGTGCTGCATGGTTGCCGTGTCGGCGCCGCGGCCGGCGCTCGCGCACCGTGATGCGCGGGCGGCGCAGGCCGTATTCCCGGTGCAGGATGCGTGGTCGACGCAGGCGGCGGGCTACCCACTCGCCGAAAACCACGCCGGCGGCCAGCGTCGTCGCCGTCGCTGCAGCCAGGGCCAGGTTCGACATACCAATGACCAGCTTGTCCTGCAGGATCGAGGACATTCCCCGGTATAGCGCCAGGCCGGGCAGGAAGGGCGTAATGCCGGCGGCGGCGGTGATCTGCGGCGGCACCATGTACCGGCGGGAAAGCAGACCACCGGTCATGCCCACCAGAATCGCGGCGGCCGCGGCTGGCATCATCGTGGAGCTCTCGGCCAGCGCCTGGACGATATTGTGCGCGATGGAGGCGACCAGCGCGGTGGCCGCGGCGACCACCGTCGCGCGCCGTTCCGTGAAGCAGGCCAGACAGAAGAAGACCGTCGCCGCCGCGCCAGAGAGCACGCGCACCGTCGTCCCGCCCAGTACACCTGAGGTGGTGGATACGTCTAGGGGAGTCATGTCGATGCCGATCATGTGGACGAACTGTAAGGCCGCGCCGATGCCTGCGATGATCGCGCCCGTGTTCAGCACCGTTTCGAAGAAGCGGGCAGAGGCCGTGACCGGCGCTCCCGTTACTGCATCCTGGAGAGCCTGGACCAGCGTCAACCCCGCGAGCTGCGCGACGATACAGGACGCCACCACCAGTGAGGGTGGGAAATACCAGCCACGCTCCGTCGCGAACTGCGTGACAACCGCGGCGGGCAAGACCGCGATGAAGCCACCCAGGAAGTTCTGGTAGAACTCCGGCAGCGACTTCGACGCCAACCATGCCGTGGAGAACATGATGAACAGGGTCGTGATCGTCGCGACGAAAGCGACGGCGTAGCCACCGCCCAGCAGCAGGGCGATGGAGAAGGCAAACCCACCCCAGGAGAGCAAAGCCCAGCGGGTACGGAACGGCAGAGGGCTGCGCTCGATCTCGGCGAGAATCTGCTCCGCGGTGTCCAGCGGGGTTGCGCCGGCGATGATAGAGCGCACCAGCCGGTCGATCTCCGTGAGGCGGGAGAAATTCGTGCTGAGGGTCTTCACGACTCGGAAGGCGGACACGGGGCTGCGGGACTCGTCGTTGTGGGCGTACACGGTGATGGTGTTCAGCGTGATGTCCACGTGAGTGTAGTGCAGGCCATACGCGGCGGCGATCGCCTTGATCTCCGCCTTCGCGTCCGAATTGCCGGTGCCGGCGGCCAGCAGTTGGTCCCCGATGCGTGCAGCAAGGTTCAGTACGCGGTGGATTTCCTCCGGGTCCGTGAGGTTCACCGGGGCCAGCGGCGTCGGCGGCGGCGCTAACCGAATCCCGTCGATGGTCGCGCGATTGCCGGTAAAGAGCATGTCGCTGGCGCGTCGGGCGAACCGAGCTAGATAATTTGCCACAACCACACCGTACACAAGGCCCCCTCCCGCACTTGAGGTGATGGTGGGTCTAAAAATTCGTGGGCTCTCGTGGTGGGCTGCTACTCTTTAAGCGCTCATGCCTCGTACGGGGCGTTGGGTGTGCCGAAGTGGCGCAATTGGCAGCGCAACGCACTTGTAATGCGTAGGTTGCGAGTTCGAGTCTCGTCTTCGGCTCTGTGTAAGGCTCCGGGAAACCGGAGCCTTTTCTTTATGTCTTGACTCTTGCTCCGGGGTGCGCCCGGGAGGCCGTGCGGGTGGCGGGGATAAGTTCTTAGTGGTTTGGGGCATTCAATAAATGGGGAGAAAGAGAGAGTGCCAGAATGGTGACTTTTCGGACGAAATAAAAATTAACTCCAGTTTTGACCTCTATTAACTCGCGATATAACTGGGGTTGGAGAAGCGTTTCTCTAACTAGACCCAAATGGGGGAAATTCATATCCGTGCTGGCACAAGGCTATTTCGAAGCTATTCTTCTGCTGTGTGTTCGTGCCGCTGAAAGACGTTAAGTATTTCTTCGGCGCGGCTTTCTCGCCAGAAGTAATAATTCACCCCACGCGTAATGTGAAAGCTTTTTCATGCCTCAATTGACCGCAATTCGCCCGTCGCGCTCGAATAAGATCGCCGCCCGCGCGGCTGCAACAGCCCTCGCCGCCGCCCTCGCCGGCGGCATCGCCGCGAGCCCGGCAGCCACCACCGCGGCGCTCGCCGCTCCGGCCGGCTCCTCCCAGGCCGGTACCGCACCTCGAGGCAACCTGCTGCCGGAAAGCTCCGCCACCGGATCCGTCCAGCTCCCCGGCTCCTACGACCCCGTCCCCCACAACGGCGCCCCGCAGCCACAGGCCTTCCCGGCCTCCGAGTATGGCTGGTACCTGTCGGACCTCAGCTCCCACCCTTATGGCAACTACGTCACCCTCATCGACGGCTTCAATGACCTGCGGGCCAAGCACCCGGACGTCATGAAATCCAATCTTGACCAGGTCGCCGAGATCAACAACAACGCCCCCACCGCCCGGATTGCCCAGGCCCAAGAGGACGCCGCGACCTCCAAGGAAGGGGTGCTCCGTATCTTCGCCGATGCCTTCGGCGAGGAGCTCGGCGAGCACTTCCGCCAGGCGCTGAAGGAGCACCGTCTTCCCAAGACCCAGATGCTTTTCGGCGGTGCCACCGCACGCGCCGGGGGAGTGGCCTCCTCCACCTTCATCGAGAAGACCTACTACAACAACGAGCGCCCCTTCGTCGCCGCACCGGAACGGATCACAAAGCACAACCTGCCGGGCAAGGACTTCTACAGCACCTCGAAGTCCTTCCCCTCCGGGCACACGAATCAGTCCACCTGGACCACCACGCTGCTGTCCTATATGCTCCCCGAGTTCGCTCCAGAGCTGCTCGCACGCGGCGCCGAGGGTGGCTACTCCCGCGTGGTCCTGGGCGTGCACTACCCGCTGGACGTCATTGGTGGCCGCATGGTCGGCACCGCTGCCGCCGCGGACCGACTAAACGACCCGCGCATGCGCGCCAACCTGGACGCCGCCGCCCAGGAGATCCGCGCTGAGCTCGAGTGGCGCTGCGGCGACACCCTCGCGAACTGCGCACAGAAGCAGGCCGAGGCCGGTAAGGGCTATAACCCAGAATCCGTGGATCGCTACACCGAGTTGATGAACTACGGCTTCACCCCGGTCTACTCCGAGTCCGCCCCGATGGTGGTCCCGCAGGCCGCGCCCGCCCTGCTGCTGGGTAAGTACCCGAACCTCTCCCACACCCAGCGCGCCGAGATCCTCCGCCAGACCGCCGGCCCGGCCGGTTACCCGCTGGATAAGCAGGGCCCGGAGGGCTCCTGGCAGCGACTCAACCTGGCCAAGGCGCTCACCGCCCAGGTCACCATCGCCGACGACGGCTCCGTGGAGGTGGCTGGCTAATGGCAACGCTTACTCGCCGCCGCGTCCTGCAGGGAATGGCCGCCACCGGTGGGGTGGCCGCCGCGGGGAGCCTGCTGCCCGCCACCCAGGCAGCCCCCGCCCGCGCCGTGCTGGGTGCGGAGAACTGGGACCCCGAGGTCTTCGCCCACTCCGTCGCCTCCGGTGACCCGACCGCCAGCGCCGTCATCATCTGGACCCGCGTGACCCCAACGAAGGACGCGGTTCCCGGCTCCGGGAAGGGGCCGGACGTCCCCGTGACGTGGGAGGTTGCCACCGACCCCGAATTTCAGGACGTCGCCGCGTCCGGGAAGGTCACCGCAAGCGCCGAGTTCGACCACACCGTCAAGGTCGACGCCACCGGCCTCGGATCGGCCACCACATACTTTTATCGTTTCACGGCCGACCTGGGTGAGCGGAAGGCGACCTCCCGGGTGGGGCGCACTCGCACCGCCCCCGGATCCGGCGACGATGTCAGCACGATCCGCTTCGGCGTGTGCAGCTGCTCGAACTACGAGGCCGGCTTCTTCCGCAGCTACCGGGACATGGCCGAGCGCGATGACCTGGAATTCGTCCTGCACCTGGGCGACTACACCTATGAATACGAGACGGGCGGCTACACCGGCGTGTACGGCCAGCAGCCCCGCACCGTGGAGCCCGCGCACGTCACCCAGACACTCGCGGATTTCCGCATCCGCCAGGGTTGCTACCGCAAGGACGCCGACCTCGCCGACCTGCATGCAGCCAAGCCGATGGTCTCCGTGTGGGACGATCACGAGTTCGCAGACAATAACTGGCGCGAGGGTGCGACCGGGGAGAGCTTCAAGAAGGGGGACGACTACCCGGCGCTAAAGGCAGCCGCCTCCCGCGCGTACTTCGAGTGGATGCCCGTGCGGGTGCGCCCCGAAGCGCGCGCCCAGCACCTCTACCGCACCCTGCAGTACGGCCCATTGATGGAGATCATCATCCCGGACCTGCGCTCCTACCGCGATGCGCAGCTGATCCAATCCGGTGACCACCTGCTGGACTCCGACCCGGACTTCATTCGTGCCGCCGGTCGGGAGGGCCGCACCATGATGGGGCGCAGCCAGTTCGAGTGGTTCAGCAACGCCATCAAGTCCTCCACCGCGAAGTGGCAGGTCATCGCCAACGAGGTGATGTTCGCGCCGATGACCCTGCCGGCGACCCTGGACCCGAAGCTGCACGACTGGCTGGTGGAGAAGATCGGCCTGCCGGAGCAGGGCATCCCGCTGAACCCCGACCAGTGGGATGGCTACATGGTGGAGCGGCAGAAGATCATCGACATGATCGCCGGGCTGCCGGATAAGAACGTGGTCTTCCTGACCGGGGATATCCACAGTTCCTGGGCCAGCGATATTCCGCGGGATATTTTCGGCTACCGCACAGGCCAGAACACGAAGGCGGTGGCCACTGAGTTCGTGACCCCGTCGGTGACCGCGAAGAGCGCCTTCGATTCTTTGGCGGTCAGCCGCGCCTTCGACGCCGCCACTCGGCAGCTGCTGTACACCGGCGAGAACCTGCTCTCCGGGGTGAACCGTTGGTTCAAGTGGATCAACTTCACCGATCACGGCTACATGGCCGTGGAGGTGGGGCAGAAGGCCACGCAGTGCGACTGGCACTACGTGGACCACGTGCTGGCCAAGGACACCCCGTTCCGCCTGGGCAATAGCTTCCGGGCCGAGGTGGGCTCCCCTGGTGCCCGTAGCGTTGGCGCGGGCCTCAATCGCGCCCAGCGGGTTTATTAGTCCGACCGGGAGCGGGGAAGGGGCGCTTGCTAGAAGCGGTAGACCATGACGTAGCACTCCTCGTGGGGTGCCACGCCGTGGTCGATGAATCCGAACTTGGAGTACATGCGGCGGGCGCGGTCATTGCCGAAGTCCACCGCCAGGCTGACGGAGTGGTAGCCCTTCGCACGGGCGTGGTCCAGGGTCGCGCCCAGTAGCCTGCGGCCCAGCCCAAGGCCGGTCATCGTCGGACGGAGCGCGATGGCCAGCTCCGGGATGTCATCGGAGATATAGCCCGCGCCGGGCTCGGATTCGGTGAAGTTACGCAGCCACGCAGCGCCCGCGGGTGCGCCCTCGTACTCGGCGATGATTCCGCCCTGCTCCGCGGTCCACATGTCCACGTAACGGACCAGATCGTCCTGGAAGTGCTCGGAGACGTCCTTTCCAGGATCACCCCAGGTATCAGTTTCGCGGAACATTTCCGTGATGAAACCGCGGTCGCCCTCGCTCGCGACACGAAAAGTGACCGCATCCGTGGCCGGGCGCTCGGCTGCTGACTCTGCCTGAATATCCTCGCTCATGCCCCCAAATATAGAACACCGGCGCCGAACCGCGGGATCGAGGATCCGTGCTCGGCGCCGGTGGGCTCCAAAATCTAAGGAGCTTTTAGCAGGTCGGGGATTAGTAGATGTAGACCTTGTCACCCGGCTGCAGGTAGTTGAAGAAGGTCTGGGCGGACTTGCGATCCATGCGCACGCAGCCGGCGGACTGCACGTTGGTCGTGCCCTGGTGGAAGGCGTGACCGTTGTTCGTGAAGTAGACGGCGTACGGCATTGGTGCATTGCCGAACTCGTAGCTGATCTCGTCCTTGACCTTGCGGGTCACGGTGAACATGCCGCGCGGGGTCTCCTGGCCTGGGCGGCCGGTGGAGACGACGACCGGGCCGTAGGAGCGGTTGCCGCCCCTCTGCAGCCAGGCGCGCTGGGCCTTGATATCAACGCATGCGTGCGCGGAAGCCGGGCACGGGTTGGAGGCCGGGCGGGCCTGCTTCTTCGGGGCCTGCTTCTTTGGTGCTGGCTTCGGGGCCGGCTTCGGCGCGCGAGCAGCCTCGCGCTGCTGCAGGGCGCCCGGTGCGACAGCGTTGACGAAGTTATCGATGCCCTGAACAACCGGGGTGCGGAACTGCGGCGGCAGGTTCTTGGCCTGGGCCACGAGCGCGTCGCGGGCGTTCAACAGGGCGGTCACGCCATTGGCCTGTGCCTGGCGCAGCTGGGCGTCGAAGTCAGCCTGCAGCTGAGCGATCTGCGGCGGCAGGGAAGACCCGGCCACGGAGGAGCCGAGCTGCGGGGCAGCGCTGGCCTCAGAGGCGGTGGCGACGGATGCCCCAACGCCGAGGGTGGAGGCGCCGAGCGCGAGGGCAGCAGCGCCAGCGAACTGCTTCTTGGAGGTGTTGGACACCTTGCGGTGCTTGCCGATGTAACGAGTCATGCGCTTCAGAATAAACCCATTTGCACGTGAGAGAAAGCTGAACGCGCCGGTTGAGCCTCCTGTTAATGCTGCGTTCAACTGGCAACGCTGCCCGTGGGGCGGCGTGGGGCGAGCCAGGCCCCCGGGATCCGCCGCTATCGCGTCTCAGTGCTGCCGGACCCCACACCGCTCGCGACGGGAATATTCTCCAGCGGACAAGCGCTAAAATATGTACAGCAAGCATTCAGCAAGCTCCCAGTCTCGGTGGAAGCAGATCGGTGAAGATAGAGCCATGACTACCCCAAACACGCAGCCCGTTAAGGTTCTCGTCGTCGACGATGAGGACAACATCTCCGACCTGATCAAGGTCAGCCTGAAGTTCCAGGGCTTCGACGTGGAGACTGCTGACAACGGGCAGACCGCGCTGGAGATCGCGGAAACCTACCGCCCCGACGCCTTCATTCTGGACGTCATGATGCCAGGAATGGATGGCTTCACCCTGCTCAACAAGCTCCGCGAGGCCGGCCACGACGCCCCGGCCCTGTTCCTCACCGCCAAGGATGGCGTGGAGGACCGCATCCACGGCCTGACCATCGGCGCGGACGACTACGTCACCAAGCCCTTCTCCCTGGAGGAGGTCATCACCCGACTGCGTGTGATCCTGCGCCGCGTGGCCAAGGACGACTCCGAGGAATCCAGCCTCATCACCTACGAGGACATCACCCTGGACGACGACATGCACGAGGTCACCAAGGCCGGGGAGGTCGTGGACCTGTCCCCGACGGAGTTCCAGCTGCTGCGCTACCTGATGGTCAACGCAGAGGTCGTCCTCTCCAAGTCCAAGATCCTGGACCACGTGTGGAATTACGACTTCGGCGGGGACGGCAACGTCGTCGAGTCCTACGTCTCCTACCTGCGCCGGAAGATCGACACGAAGGAACCCCGCCTGATCCACACCGTCCGCGGCGTGGGTTACGTGCTGCGTAAGCCACGCTCCTAGGTTTTTCCTGGTCGATGGCTTCTCTCCCTGAGAATTCGGACGTCCCCGCCACCGGGGCAGCGAACTCCGCTGGTTCCCCTGGCGCGGACGATGCCGGCACCGCTGACTGGCCGGTGGACGGCGAGCACGGTGAGTTCCAGCGTCCCGGGCGCTTTCTGTCGAACTTCCCGCTGCGTGTCAGCCTCGTCGTCGTGATGACGTTCCTCGCCGCACTCGGCCTGTCTTTTTCCGGCGCGGTGACGACCTCCACGCTGCAGCACTTCATGGTCTCGCGCGTGGATGACCAGCTCAATAGTGCGATCAACGGCTGGGCCTACCGGACCACCGACGACGAACGCTCCTACCAGGACAGACCCGGTAGCAGCACCCCGCAGCCCAACCGGCCGCCCACGGATTTCTTCGTCCGCGTGGTGGACGGGGAGATCTCCATCGAACCACTGAACTCGGTCTTCGATTCCGCCCCGGAGCTGCGGGGATTGGAGCAGCCGAGGGAGCCCGTGACGGTGCCCGCCCGCGCGGGGAGCGCGTCCCACGCCCCGTGGCGTGCGGCCTCCGTCGAGAACCAGGATGGCACCGTCACCATCGTCGCCCTGCCCCTGGAGGGCGAGGAACACACCATCCGCAGGCTGGTGTACCTGCAGATCATCATCGGTTTCCTGGTGGTGGCCTCCATCATGATCGTCTCCCAGTACCTGGTGCGCCGCGCGCTGCGCCCGCTGAACCAGGTGGAGGAGACCGCCTCCCTGATTTCCCAGGGCCACCTGGACCAGCGCGTCCCGAATTGGGAGCCGGATACCGAGGTCGGTCGCCTGGCGCAGGCCTTCAACCGGATGCTCGCACAGATCCAGGGTGCGTTCCTCGCGGTGGGTGCCTCCGAGCGCCAGGCCCGCAAGTCCGAGGCCACGATGCGCCGCTTCATCGGGGATGCCTCCCACGAGCTGCGCACCCCGCTGACTTCCGTGCGGGGGTATGCGGAGCTCTACCGCTCCGGGGCCACCGACGATGCGGACATGGTCATCGGCCGAATCTCCGACGAGGCCGAGCGGATGGGGCTGCTGGTGGAGGACCTGTTGGCCCTGGTCCGCATGGATGAGGGCCGCCCGCTGCAGAACCAGCGGGTGGATGTGCTGGAGCTGGCGCTGCGCGCCGCCGACGGTGCCCGGGCGGGCTTCCCGGGGCGCAGCATCGGCGTCGAGAATCACTACGGCTCCATCCCGGTCGTGATGGGCGACGCCAACCGCCTGCACCAGGTGATCAGCAACCTCCTCACGAACGCGCTGAAGCACGCGGGTGAGGACGCCAGCGTGAAGATCAGCCTGCTCAAGACGAGCCCAGGACTGGTCACCATCGACGTCCAGGACGATGGCGAGGGCATCCCTGCCGACGCCCTGCCGCATCTCTTCGAGCGTTTCTACCGTCCGGACGGCTCCCGCTCCCGCGCTTCGGGCGGTTCCGGGCTGGGCCTATCCATCGTGCAGTCCCTGGTCAAGGCACACGGCGGGGCGATCACCGTGGACTCCACGGTGGGGGAGGGCACCACGTTCAGGGTGCAGCTGCCCGTGGCGCCGGAGGATTCTCCAGCGCAAATTTCACCAGAAGACTGACCTTCTGGTTGCGGGGCAGCATATTGTGCGCCACCTGCAGCTGCGGGTAGAAGTCCTGCACCCGCACTAGCCGCAACGGGCTCGGATGCTGGGGGATACCGCCGGTCGGTTCGGCGTCGCCGAGGGCGAAGGCCGCGTTGAGGGGGACCATGCGGTCGTAATCGGAGGCGATCTGCGTGATCGGCACGGTGCACTCCCCGGCCGGCGCCAGCGCGTCGGCCAGCGCGGGGGAGCCCACCACCTGCTCCGCGAAAGCGGGCGCCATGACGGTGCTGATCACCCGGTTGATCAGGGCCTCCCGCGCGGTCCCGGACCAGGGCATGTGCACGCCTCGGAAGTCCGCGCCCAGACCCACGATGTGGTTGATCGCCTCCCCGCCGGGGCGGCTCGCCACGGCCAGGGAGATCAGTCCGCCCTGGGAATGCGCGACCAGGTCGAAGGACTCCGCGCCGGTGGCCTCTTGGAGCGCGGCGATCTGCGCCCGGGTTTGGGCGATGGATTGCGACAGCGACGTGGTTCCGTTGTCCCCATAGCTGACGGAGAACACCCGCCGGTCCCGCCCGTCGAAGGTGCTGCGCAGGTAGGGCACCATTCGCGCGAAGTTCCCGCGACCACCCACGGTGCCGTGCACCACCACGATGGGGCGGGGCTCGGAGGGCAGCATCCGGTGGGTGGGGGACTCATCCCATTCGCCCAGGTCCGGGATGTGAGCCAGCAGCGAACGTCGCGGGGTAGCCTCCTGGCCCAGCCCGGAGTGCAGGATGGGGCTGCGGCGGGGACTGCGGGGCGTAGAGGGGGACATATCGTTCTAGAGCGCTGGTGTTAGGCTTCGTCCTCTGGCACGCCAGCAACACCCTGGTTGCGCAGCTCCGCGCGGATCCGCGCCGCCGCATCGTCCATCTTTTCCGGGTCCGTCTGATCCATCGGGATGATGTTCTGCAGGCTGTAGCCGGACATGTCGGAGGCCGGGAACAGGTGGATGTGGGTGTGCGGTACCTCGAAACCGGCGATCATGTAGCCGCACCGCGGGGCGTCGAAGGCCTCGCAGATGGCCTTGCCGATCACCTGGGCGACCTCGTTGAGCTTGCCCCACAGCTCGGCCGGCACGTCGGTCCAGCGGTCGATCTCCTGGGTCGGGACGACCAGCACGTGGCCGTAAGCGACCGGCTCGATGGTGAGGAATGCGGCGACCTCGGCGTCGCGGTAGACGAAGCGACCCGGCAGTTCGCCGTTGATGATTTTCGTGAAAACGGTAGCCATACCTCGTGATGTTACCCGCGAAACCATCGGCGAACACCGGCTTTGGGGCAGCGTCGCGTCGCGCTGTCCGGCTGGCTCGCTAGACTGGGACACTATGCGCATTCTTGTACTTGGCAGCGGTGCCCGCGAGCACGCATTGGCTTATTCCCTGTCCCGCGATGAGTCCGTCTCTGAGGTCCACGTCAGCCCCGGCAACCCGGGGATGAAGGCCATCGCCACGCTCCACCCGGATGACTCGAATCCGGTGGGCTTGGCCCAGGAACTCGGGGTGGATCTGGTCGTGATCGGCCCGGAGATCCCGCTGGTCGCGGGCGTGGGCGACGATCTGCGGGAGGCGGGCTTCGCGGTCTTCGGCCCATCCAAGGCCGCGGCCCAGATCGAGGGGTCCAAGGCCTTCGCGAAGGACGTCATGGCGCGCGCCGGGGTCCGCACTGCGTCAGCGGAGTCTCTGCAGCCGGGTACGTCGGATGCCGAGATCGAGGCCGCCCTGGACCGCTTCGGCCCCCGCTTCGTCGTGAAGGACGACGGCCTGGCCGCCGGTAAGGGAGTCGTCGTCACCGACGACCGTGCTGTCGCGCGCGCCCACATCGACGACGTCCACGCCGCTGGCAACCCGGTGCTGCTGGAAAGCTTCCTGGATGGCCCGGAGGTCTCCCTGTTCTGCCTGGTGGACGGCGAGACGGTCGTCCCGTTGATCCCGGCGCAGGACTTCAAGCGCGTCGGTGAGGGCGATACCGGCCCGAACACCGGCGGCATGGGTGCCTACACGCCGCTGCCGTGGCTGCCGGAAGACGGCGTGCAGCGCATCGTCGACGAGGTCTGCATCCCCGTCGCCAAGCAGATGGCCGAGGATGGGGTGCCGTACTCCGGCCTGCTCTACGCGGGTCTGGCCTGGACCTCCAATGGCCCGGAGGTTATCGAATTCAACTGCCGTTTCGGTGATCCGGAGACCCAGCCGGTGCTGCAGCTGCTCGACACCCCGCTGGCGGGCGTGCTGAACGCCGTCGCCAATGGCACGCTCGCGGAGCTGCCGCCGCTTCAGTGGAAGGACGGCTACGCGCTGACCGTCGTGCTCGCGGCGGAGGGCTACCCGGAGTCCGCAAAAAAGGGTGGGGTCATCACGGGCGCTGAGGCTGGTAGCGAGGATCGCGGTGTCCGCGCTGCTGGTGTGGCAGAGAAGGATGGCGCGCTCGTCGCTGCTGGCGGCCGCGTGCTCAACGTGGTGGGCGAGGGCGCGACCCTCGAGGAGGCCCGCGAGAAGGCCTACGCCACCCTGGCCACCATCGACCTGCCGGGCGGGCACTTCCGTAAGGACATCGCCCTGGCCGCCGTCGAGGGCAAGATCACCGTCCCGGGCGAGGGGCAGGCCTAAGCCGCAGGCGAGAAACCGATGCCCGAAGGACACGTGATTCATCGGCTGGCGGCCCAGCTCAACCAGCTGTTCGCCGGTCACGCCCTGCGCGTGAGTAGCCCGCAGGGTCGCTTCGCCGAGGAGGCCGGCGCCCTGACCGGCGATATGCTGGACCGGGCAGAGGCCTGGGGCAAGCACCTGTTCTTAAGCTTCGGCAATCCCCGCAACCCGCACCGGCGGGCCGACCACATCATCCATATCCACCTGGGACTGATCGGTACCCTGGCCATCGAGCCCTTTACCGGTAGCCAACCCCGCGGTCAGGTGCGCCTGCACCTGCACCGCATCGACGCCGAGGGTGGGGAGGACATGTGCACCTGGGGCAATGCGGTGGAGGCGAACTTGCGCGGCCCCCAGTGGTGCCGCCTCATCACCGACGAGGAGATGGACGCCGCGGTCGCCAAACTCGGTGCCGACCCGTTGCGCTCCACCGACCCGGTCGTCGACCCGGAAAACGCTGCGAAACTCCCGGAGCTCGACCAGTTCCTCTGCCGCTCCCGCCGAAGCATCGGTTCGATCCTCATGGACCAAGCCCGCTACGCCGGGGTGGGCAACATCTATCGGGCCGAAACCCTCTTCCGGCTGGGCATCCATCCGGACGTCCGAGCCTGCGACCTGGCGGCGGAGGAACGTGAGAGCATCTGGCAGGACCTCGTGGAGCTCATGGCCGAGGGTGAGGCCAGCGGAAGGATCGATACCGTGCGCCCCGAGCACACCCCGGAGGCGATGGGCCGGGCACCGCGCAAAGACGACCACGGTGGCGAGGTCTACGTCTACCGTCGCGCCGGGCAGCCCTGCTACGTCTGCGGTGAGGAGATTAGGCACCGCGTGGTGGAAGGCCGAAACCTCTTCTGGTGCCCCGGCTGCCAGCCCGCGGCATAGGCGTTAAAACGCTGGTCACCAGTCCCGCGGCACAGCCGGGTGCCGCTGTGGGATAATGAGGGGCGTGACTGCTGCAAAGAAGAATATTTCCAACGTCCTCGCCACCCGCTACGCCTCCCCGGAGATGACCAACCTGTGGTCCCCGGAGGAGAAGATCAAGATGGAGCGCCAGCTCTGGCTCTCCGTGATGAAGGCCCAGAAGGAACTCGGCATCGAGATCCCGGCCGAAGCTCCGGCCGCCTATGAGAAGGTTCTCGACCAGGTGGACCTTGCCTCCATCGCCGAGCGGGAGAAGGTCACCCGCCACGACGTGAAGGCTCGCATCGAGGAGTTCAACGACCTCGCCGGCTTCGAGGAGATCCACAAGGGCATGACCTCCCGCGATCTCACGGAGAACGTGGAGCAGCTGCAGATCTACCGCTCGCTCGTGCTGGCCCGTGACAAGGCCATCGCCGTCCTCAACCGCATCGGCCGCCTGGCTGGCGAGTACCAGGGACTCGTGATGGCGGGCCGTTCCCACAACGTCGCCGCGCAGGCCACCACCCTGGGCAAGCGCTTCGCTTCCGCGGCCGATGAGCTGCTGCTGGGCCTGGCACGCGCCGAAGAGCTGCTGGCCCGCTACCCGCTGCGCGGAATCAAGGGCCCGATGGGCACCGCGCAGGACATGCTGGACCTGCTGGGCGGTGACGAGGCGAAGCTCGCGCAGCTGGAGACGCAGATTGCTGACGTCCTGGGCTTTGGCCAGGTCTTCAACTCCGTCGGCCAGGTCTACCCGCGCTCCCTCGACTTCGACGCACTGTCCGTTCTCGTGGAGCTGGGCGCGGCGATGAGCTCGCTGTCCATGACGATCCGCCTCATGGCGGGCAACGAGACCGTCACCGAGGGATTCAAGGAGGGGCAGGTCGGCTCGTCCGCGATGCCGCACAAGATGAACGCCCGCTCCTGCGAGCGTGTCGGTGGCATGCAGGTCCTGCTTCGCGGTTACCTGACGATGGCAGCCGACCTTTCGGGTGCTCAGTGGAACGAGGGCGACGTCTTCTGCTCCGTTGTCCGCCGCGTCGCCCTGCCGGATGCATTCTTCACCTTCGACGGCATGTGCGAGACCTTCCTCACCGTGCTCGACGAGTTCGGGGCCTTCCCAGCGATGATCGAGCGCGAGCTGGAGCGCTACCTGCCGTTCCTGGCCACCACCCGCATCCTCATGGCTGCGGTGCGCGCGGGCGTGGGCCGCGAGACCGCTCACGAGGTCATCAAGGAAAACGCCGTGGGGATGGCGCTGGACATGCGCGAGCGCGGCGCGGAGCAGAACCTCATCGAGCGCCTGGCCAAGGATGAGCGTCTCCCGATGAATGAGCAGGATCTCCACGACGCCCTGGCTGATCGCAAGGCCTTCATTGGTGCGGCCGAGTCCCAGGTCTCCCGCGTGCTGGACCGCGTGGAGTCCATCGTCCAGGCCCACCCAGACGCAGCGGCCTACACCCCGGGCGAGATTCTTTAAACCGGCACCGCTTCCTCGTAATTCGGTAAATTCGAAGGCGTGGGAGCAATGATTTGGTTTATCGCAGCCCTGGTACTCGCCGGTCTCGAACTGGCGGCCGGGGAGTTCACCTTGCTCATGCTGGCCGGCGGTGCGACCGTCGGCGGCCTTGTGGATTGGGCGGGCGCACCGACCTGGGCGGCGATCGTCGCTTTCGGCATCGCCACTGCTGGGCTGATCCTGTTCCTGCGTCCCATTCTTCGCCGTAGGCTGCACGGACCGAAGGCGCTCGATACTTCCCAGCAGGCCTTGGTCGGCGCGACCGCTGAGGTTTTGGAGGA
Source organism: Corynebacterium sp. UMB4614 (assembly GCF_030217065.1). Lineage (NCBI taxonomy): Bacteria > Bacillati > Actinomycetota > Actinomycetes > Mycobacteriales > Corynebacteriaceae > Corynebacterium > Corynebacterium sp. UMB4614. Next base: position 27,611 of record NZ_JASONC010000011.1, on the reverse strand, counting down.
CGTCGGCGCCCGCAGTGGGCAGATCCGCCTGGACGGTTCCATCTGGTCCGCGCGCTCGATGGACCCATCTGAGACCTTTACCAGGGGCGAAGAAGTTCACGTCATCGATATCGATGGCCCGACCGCTGTCGTGTGGAAGCGCGAATAGCGGGATATCAGTCCGTGAAAGAACCAACCAGGAAACGGTAAACACATGTCCGGCATGATCTTCCTCTTAGTTCTGTTGGCTTTCATCGCCCTCGTCGTGGTGAAATCCATCGCCCTGATCCCCCAAGGCGAGGCGGCCGTCATCGAGCGGCTTGGTAGCTACACCCGCTCGGTATCGGGCGGGATCACGATCCTCGTTCCCTTCATCGACCGGGTCCGCGCCCGGGTGGACACCCGCGAGCGCGTGGTCTCCTTCCCGCCGCAGGCGGTCATCACCCAGGACAACCTGACGGTGGCCATCGACATCGTCGTGACCTTCCAGATCAACGACCCCGCTAAGGCCATCTACGGGGTGGATAACTACATCGTCGGCGTGGAGCAGATTTCTGTCGCAACGCTGCGCGACGTGGTCGGTGGCATGACGCTGGAAGAGACGCTGACCTCCCGCGAGACGATCAACCGCCGGCTGCGCGGTGAACTCGACGCTGCAACCGCCCGGTGGGGGCTGCGCATCAGCCGAGTCGAGCTGAAGGCGATTGATCCGCCACCGTCCATCCAGCAGTCCATGGAGATGCAGATGAAGGCGGATCGCGAGAAGCGCGCGATGATCCTCACCGCCGAGGGTCGCCGGGAATCGGACATCAAGACCGCCGAGGGCGAGAAGCAGGCCCGCATCCTCTCCGCTGAGGGTGAGAAGCACGCCGCCATCCTGGCCGCCGAGGCCGAGCGCCAGGCGATGATCCTGCGCGCCGAGGGTGAGCGCGCCTCCCGCTACCTGGAAGCACAGGGTGAGGCGAAGGCCGTCCAGAAGATCAACGCCGCCATCAAGGCCTCCAAGCTCACGCCGGAGGTACTGGCCTTCCAGTACCTGGATAAGCTGCCGAAGCTGGCCCAGGGCGAGGCATCGACGATGTGGATGATCCCGTCTCAGTTCGGCGATTCCCTCGAGCAGTTCGCCAAGGCCTTCGCCAAGAAGGACGATGAGGGCGTGTTCCGCTACGAGCCGGGCCACGTGGACGAAGACACCCGTGAGAAGGCCGAGGCGGATAACACGGAGGAGTGGTTCTCCACGGCCTCCGACCCGGAGATCGCTAAGGCCGTCGCCGCGGCGAATGCGGTGGCCAATAAGCCGGTGGAAGATGATCCAATGGATCCGACGCCTAAGCCGCAGCACGCTCGCAAGGAACTCCCGGCGGAGCCGGTGCAGCAGCCAGCCCCGCAGAGCGTGGATCCGCCGAATATGTGGACGAACCCCACGAATTAGGGCGCACCTGGGGGCGGGTCCGGCGGGGGTCTAGCCGGGCCCAATCGCGGTGCTAGACTGTCTAGCCATGCGACCAGAATTGTCTGATTACGAGCACATTTCCGCGGGTAAAGTCCGCGAGATCTACGAGATCGACGCAGAGCACCTGCTGATGGTCGTCACGGATCGGATCAGTGCCTACGATTTCGTGCTCGACACCGATATTCCAGACAAGGGGCGGGTGCTCACCGCGATGAGCGCCTACTTCTTTGAGCAGATCGACTTCCCGAACCACCTCGCGGGACCGCTGGATGACGAGCGCATCCCCGAGGAGGTGCTCGGGCGCGCCATGGTGTGCAAGAAGCTGGACATGGTTCCCTTCGAATGCGTGGCTCGCGGCTACCTCACTGGCTCCGGCCTGAAGGAGTACGAAGCCACCGGCGCGGTCTGCGGCGTCAAGCTCCCGGAGGGCTTGGTTGAGGCCTCCAAGCTGGACGAACCGATCTTCACCCCGGCGACGAAGGCAGAGATCGGAGATCACGACGAGAACGTCGGCTTCGACGTCGTCGTCAAGGACCTGGGGGAGGACCTCGCGGAAAGGCTACGCACCGCAACCCTGGAGATCTACTCTCAAGCTGCGAAGATGGCCGAGGAAAAGGGCCTGATCCTGGCGGACACGAAGTTCGAGTTCGGCCTGGACAAGGAAGGCAACCTGGTGCTCGCCGACGAGGTGCTCACCCCGGACTCCTCTCGCTACTGGCCGGCTGAGGGCTACGAGGAGGGCAAGGTGCAGCCGAGCTTTGATAAGCAGTTCGTCCGCAATTGGCTGACCGGCCCGAAGTCTGGCTGGGATAAGAACGATGGCTCCCAGCCGCCGGAGCTTCCGGGCTCCGTGGTGGAGGCGACCCGTGCGCGCTATGTGGAGGCCTACGAGCGCATCTCCGGTAAGCGTTTCGCGGACTGGATCGGCAGCTGCGTCTAGAACACAGCCTGCACAGCAGGATCTAGAACACAGCCTGCACGGCCGGGGGTGCTAAGCCTTCGGCGTAGCGTTCCCCGCACCGGACGGGACGGCTGAGAACAACCTCGGCGAAGAACCCGGATAAAGCTCAACCCCGCTCCAACCAATGGTTGGGCGGGGTTTTGGCGTGACGCAGCGGGGAACCGCGCTGCGCGGGGCGGTGTCGCCGGTCGACTAGACGCGAGCGGCGTGCTTAGCGACCGCGGTGATGCCGTGGTGCGTCAGGTGGAAAGCCAGGTTGCGGTGCTGCGGGGCGACGTCGATGATGCCGGTGATCCAGCGATCGCGAGCGCAGGTGTCGTGGCCGGTGGTCATCGGCTTAATGTCCACGAAGGTGGAGCGGGTGTCGCGGGAGGCGTTCGCCGCTGCGCGCTGCAGGGCGTCCTCGACCGGGCGAGCCTTGACGATCAGGGACGGGGTGCCCTGCGGCAGCAGGTTCAGGTAGCAGGTCTGGCCCGCCGGGTTGGTGATCCGTGGGTAGCCCATGACCTTCACGCGGGCGTTCGGGGCCAGGCGCTTGACGTGGTTGACGGTGTTGCGGATGGATACGCGCAGGTTGTTCTCGATCTGCGGGATCGGCATCTTGTCGTTCAGGATGTACGGGTAGGTGTCGTTCGCGCCGGCGAAGATGACGACCTCGCGGGTCGCGCCGTTGAGCTTGCCGTCCTGGCGGGCCTTATTCGCCAGGCTGGTGATGTGCTTGCCGCCGGTGCGGAAAGATGCGCCGGAGCAGGAGTAGTTGTCCACTGGGGCGCGCTTAACGGACGCGTAGGCGTTCTTGAAGCGGTCATCGGAGGCGCAGCCCACGCCGTTCATCGGCTTCGGGTCGAGTGGGATGCCGCGCTGGCTCATGTAGTGAGCGACGGACGGGTTGGCCATGATCGAGTCGCCGAGTAGCACGGTGTTGCCAGGCGCCGCGGAAGCTGTGGCAGGTGCCAGCATGGCGCCGAGAACAGCAACCACGGAGAGGGCGAGGGCCTTGAGACGCATATTCATCCTATCTGTGGATTGGTGTAGAAGATTCGATGCTCGTTACAGCCGAATTGTATTTGCTTCCCAGAGAAAATGAAACAAATGAGCATTATTGGGGCGCAAGTTACAGAAGTTATGCAACTTGCCGGACTGTCCCGGCGGTTCCGGGTCGTGCCCCTGCGCAGCTCACCGGGGCCGTGTTTCATGTCCGGTGTGAGTGCTAGCTTAGGGGCTTAGCGAAACCGGGAGCTGTGTGCGAACTGGCTCTGTGGCGGGGAGCGCTCCCCGCCGGTGGGGGCCGAAACTGGCCGCCACCCCAGCGCCGACACAGTCGGCTCCCAGGTAACGAATTCATAACACTATCGTGTTTTGTCCATAGAAGAAAGGTCATGGCTCGCAGTGACTCAGTCCACCCCAGGCGAACAGCAGAATCAGCACCCGGGCAGCACTCCGGCTCAACAGGGCCAGCGGTCCCCGCGGCTCACCGCCCCGGTTGCTAAGAAGCTTGCCACCCAGCGCAGCTTCCATGGCCGCGACTTCAGCGATGACTATGAGTGGCTTCGGGACAAGGAGTCCCAGGAGGTTCTGGACCACCTCGCTGCGGAGGAAGCCTTCACTGTCCAGGAGACCGCGCACCTGAAGCCGCTCCGCGAGGCCATCTACCAAGAAGTGAAATCCCGCGTGCAGGAGACGGACATGTCCCTGCCCGTCCGCGCGGGCGACTGGTGGTACTTCTCCCGCTCCACGGAGGGGAAGAACTACGCGTCGATGTGCCGCGTCCCCGTCGACAACCCGGAGGATTGGACCCCACCGCAGATCGACCCGGACACCCCGCACCCACGCGAGGAGGTTTTCCTCGACGTCAATGCCGAGGCCGAGGGGCACAACTTCTTCTCTCTCGGCGCGGCAAGCGTCACCCTCGACGGCACCCGCCTGGCCTACTCCGTCGACACCGCCGGTGACGAGCGCTTCACCCTGTACTTCCGCGACCTGACCACCGGTGAGCAGATCGGGGAGCCCATCCCGGATGTCTTCTACGGCGCGACCTGGGTCGGTCGGGACACGATCTACTACCAGAAGGTCGACGCCGCCTGGCGTCCGCACGAGGTCTGGCGCCACACCCTCGGCACCTCCGTCGAAGAGGACGAGCTGATCTACCGCGAGGAAGACGAGCGCTTCTGGACCGGTGTCGGCACCACCCGCTCCAAACGCTTCCTGCTGATCGCCTCCTCCTCCAAGGTCACCAGCGAGGTCTGGTACCTCGATCTAGAGGCCGAGGAGAAGGGCGAAAGCGCGGAGCTGACCCGCGTCCTGCCACGCGAGCAGGGCGTGGAGTACGGCATCGACCACGCCCGCGTCGGCGGCGAGGAGCACTGGCTGGTCATTCACAACAAGAACGGCGTGAACTCCGAGCTGGGGTACCACCCGGTCGGCCAGATCTCTTCCTTGGACGACGTCCACAGCCTCGTGCCGCACCGAGACGACGCCCGCATCGAGGGCGTGGACTGCTTCCAGAACCACCTCGTCCTCGAGGCCCGCGAGAACGCTGTCTCGAAGAGCCACCTGATGGACATCTCCGACGGCTGGTCCGAGTTCCGCCCCGTCGACTTCGGCGAGGAGCTCGCGACCGTCGGTGCTGCCGGGAACAGCGAGTGGAATCCGCCCGTCCTACGTTTCGTCTTTTCCTCCTTTACGACGCCCACCCGGGTCTACGAGCTCGACCTAGTTACCGGGGAGCAGATCCTGCGCAAGGAACAGCAGGTCCTCCCCGGCCCGGACGGCAAGGAATTCAACCCGGCCGATTACCAAGCCACCCGCATCTGGGCCACCGCACCGGACGGAGCGCAGGTCCCGGTCAGCCTGATCCACCGCGCGGACGTCCCACTCGACCGGGAGAACCCGGTGCTGCTCTACGGCTATGGCAGCTACGAGTCCTCCATGGACCCGGGCTTCTCCATCTTCCGGCTCTCGATGCTGGATCGCGGCGTGGTCTACGCCATCGCGCACGTCCGCGGGGGTGGGGAGATGGGCCGCCTCTGGTACGACAACGGAAAGGGGCTATCCAAGAAGAACACCTTCACTGACTTCATCGCCGTGGCCGATGAACTGATTGCCCGAGGCATGACCAGTCCGCAGCGCATGGTCGCCGAGGGCGGTTCTGCCGGCGGCATGCTGATGGGTGCGGTGGCGAACATGGCCGGCGACCGCTTCGCGGGCATCGAGGCGATCGTGCCCTTCGTCGACCCGCTGACCTCCATGCTCATGCCGGAGCTGCCGCTGACCGTGACCGAGTGGGATGAATGGGGCGACCCTTACCACGACCCACAGGTCTACGACTACATGGCGGAATACGCCCCCTACGAGAACATCACCGCGGACAAGACCTACCCGCCGATCCTGGCGGTCACCAGCCTCAACGACACCCGCGTGCTCTACGTGGAACCCGCGAAGTGGGTGGCCAAGCTCCGCGACGTGGCGGGCGCGAACGTCCTGCTGAAGATCGACATGGAGTCTGGCCACGGTGGTGTCTCTGGTCGCTATAAGGCCTGGGAACAGGGCGCGTTCGAGACTGCCTGGGAGCTGGACCGAATGGGTGCGACGGAGCTGTTGGACTAGGTTTTTGCCACCTTCGGTGGTGGCTTTCCGCCAGCTTCGGTGGTGCTTTTAAGCCTCCTGCGGGGGCGCCATTCCAATAATTCCTTGGCCTTTCAGCCTGGTGTTAACATGGGCACGTACTTAATGGATTTTTCCAACAGCTGGGAGCACTAGAGAACATGGCTCGTGTGGTTGTCAACGTCATGCCGAAGAAAGAAATTCTGGATCCCCAGGGGCAGGCCATCGTCCGCGCCCTTGGTCGTCTGGAGATCAGCGGGGTGCAGGATGTCCGTCAGGGCAAGCGCTTTGAACTCGAGGTCGATGACCAGGTGAGTGAGGCGGATCTCGAGAAGATCGCCGCCGAGCTGCTCGCCAACACCGTGATCGAGGACTACGAGGTCGTCACTGCGGAGGTTCAGCAGTGAGCCCCCGCATCGGAGTAATTACCTTTCCGGGCACCCTCGATGACGTCGACGCCCTCCGCGCCGTCCGTCTCGCCGGTGGCGAGCCCGTCGAACTGTGGCACGCGGATGCTGACCTGAAGGACGTCGACGCTGTCGTCGTCCCGGGTGGTTTTTCTTACGGCGACTACCTGCGCGCCGGGGCCATCGCCGCGATCGCGCCGGCCATGCGCTCCGTCGTCGAGGCCGCGGGCCGTGGCCTGCCCGTCCTGGGCATCTGCAACGGCTTCCAGATCCTGCAGGAAGCAGGGCTGCTGCCGGGTGCGCTGACCCGCAACGAGGGCCTGCACTTCGTGTGTCGCGACATCGAGCTCGAGGTGGAGAACAACTCCACCCCGTGGACCTCTGGCCTGGAGAAGGGATCCACCCTGCTGGTTCCGTCCAAGCACGGCGAGGGTCGCTTCCAGGCGGATGAGGAGACCCTTAAGCGCCTCGAGGGGGAGGGCCAGGTCGTCTTCCGCTACGCGGTGAACCACAACGGCTCCCGCAACTCCATCGCGGGCGTGTGCAGCGAGAAGGGCAACGTCGTTGGCCTCATGCCGCACCCAGAGCACGCCGTGGAAGAGCTCACCGGACCGTCCACCGACGGCCTCGGCATGTTCCAGTCCGTCCTTCACAGCCTGGTCTAGGGCCTCACCGGCTACCAGCGAGAACTTTTTCAAGAAAGTAGTTCAGGGAAGTAGTTCTATGACGAACAACCTCAACAACGGTTCCGGCGCCGCGGCCGACACTGGCGCTGTCAAGGTGCACAACGACACGGTCGCGAACGCCGAGCAGACCCCGGACCTCGTCCAGCCGTGGGCAGACCTCGGCCTCAAGGAGGACGAGTACGCCCGCATCAAGGAGATCCTGGGCCGCCGCCCAACCGAGGCGGAGCTGGCCGTGTACTCCGTGATGTGGTCGGAGCACTGCTCCTATAAGTCCTCCAAGGTCCACCTGCGTTACTTCGGTGAGACGACCACCGAGGAGATGAACTCCAAGATGCTCGCCGGCATCGGCGAGAACGCCGGCGTGGTCGACATCGGCGACGGCTGGGCCGTGACCTTCAAGGTCGAGAGCCACAACTCGCCGTCCTACATCGAGCCCTACCAGGGTGCAGCCACCGGCGTGGGCGGCATCATCCGCGACATCATGGCCATGGGCGCCCGCCCGGTCGCCGTGATGGACCAGCTGCGCTTCGGCGCCGCGGACGCCCCGGACACCCAGCGCGTCCTGCCGGGTGTGGTCGCCGGTATTGGCGGCTACGGTAACTCCCTCGGCCTGCCGAACATCGGCGGCGAGACCGTCTTCGACGCCTCGTACGGCGGTAACCCACTGGTCAACGCCCTCGGCGTGGGCGTGCTCCCGGCCGAGGACCTGAAGCTCGCCTTCGCCTCCGGCACCGGCAACCGCGTCGTCCTTTTCGGCGCCCGCACCGGGCTGGACGGCATCGGTGGCGTGTCCGTCCTGGCCTCCGAGAACTTCGAGGAGGGCGCGGAGCGCAAGCTCCCGGCCGTGCAGGTCGGCGACCCCTTCGCGGAGAAGGTCCTCATCGAGTGCTGCCTGGACCTGTACAACGCCGGCGTGGTCGTCGGTATTCAGGACCTCGGTGGCGCAGGCCTGTCCTGTGCCGTCTCCGAGCTGGCTGCCGCCGGCGATGTCGGCATGCACGTCGTGCTCGACAACGTCCACCAGCGTGCCAAGGGCATGACCGGCGCGGAGATCCTGTCCTCCGAGTCCCAGGAGCGTATGTGCGCGGTCGTCGAACCGGAGAAGCTCGACGAGTTCATGGAGATCTGCCGCAAGTGGGACGTCATCGCCTCCGATATCGGCGAGGTCACCGACACCGGCCGCCTGATCTGCGAGCACCAGGGCGAGGTCATCCTCGACGCCCCGCCGAAGACCATCGCGGACGAGGGCCCGGTCTACGAGCGCCCGTACCAGCGCCCGGCCGACCAGGACGAGCTGCAGAAGCAGGCCGACCTGCCGCGCCCGAATAACCTGCCGGAGCTGCGCCAGCAGTTGCTGGACCTGGTCGCCTCCCCGGCGCTGTGCTCCCGCGCGTTCATTACCGAGCAGTTCGACCGCTACGTCCGCGGCAACACCGTCCTGGCGAAGGACGCCGACGCCGGCATGCTGCGCATCGACGAGAAGACCAACCGCGGCATCGCAGTCTCCGCGGATGCTTCCGGCCGCTACGCGCAGCTCGACCCGCGCATGGGCGCAAAGCTCGCGCTGGGCGAGGCCTACCGCAACGTCGCCACCACGGGTGCGACCCCGGTCGCCGTTTCCAACTGCCTGAACTTCGGCTCCCCGGAGGACCCGGAGGTCATGTGGCAGTTCCGAGAGGCCGTCCACGGCCTGGCCGACGGCTGCGTGGACGTCCAGATCCCGGTCACCGGCGGCAACGTCTCCTTCTACAACCAGACCGGTGATACCCCGATCCTGCCGACCCCGGTGGTCGCAGTTCTGGGAACCATCGACGACGCCACCACCCGCCTGCCGCAGCAGATCGCGGAGGGCTCGGAGTACGAGCTGATCCTGGCTGGCGCGATGACCAAGGACGAGCTGGGCGGCTCCATCTGGCAGCAGGTTGTCCACGACAACCTCTCCGGCCTGCCACCGCAGATCGATCTGCACGCAGAAGAGCGTCTGGGCAATGCCCTCTCCGCTCTGCGTGGCGTGGCAGCTGCCGCGACCGACCTCTCCGAGGGCGGCCTGGCGCAGACCATCGTCGAGCTGGCGATCCAGTCCAATACGGGTGTCACCGTCAACCCGGCCATGAACCTGGAGCCAAGCCTGGCTGCCAGCGAGGACCTGCACGAGCAGCTCTTCGTGGGCCTGTTCTCGGAGACCGCCACCCGCGTGGTGCTCGCGGTGCCGAAGGCAAGCTACGCCAAGGCGATGGAGATCCTCGCCGACCACGAGGTCCCGGCAGCCTGGATCGGTCGTACGGGCAGCGTGGACGCTGAGGGCCGCCCGGAGGTCTGCTTCGAGGTTGGCGCCACCGGCAACCTGCCGGGCGATCAGCCGGAGCCTGCGGAGCAGGACGCTTCCGAGGACGGCGAGGTCGCACGCCTGGTGTTCAACGTCGAGGAGCTGCGCAACGTGTGGGAGGCAACCCTGCCTGCGCTCTTTGGCCACGCCACCGGAGCGAACTCCACCGTCTAGGGCGCACAAGCCCCTAGCTAGGGAGGACTGCCCGAAACGCTAGCCCTCCTGATCGCCGAGCTGAGACTCGAGCGCTTGAATGCGCTCCTTCAGCTCGGCGATATCTTTTCGGTATAGGCCCAGTGTCTCGTCGACCTGGGCCTTCGTCCATCTCGGCTGAATGTGCTTCGAGCAGTTCGCGTCGGTAGCCACCAGGTCCACGACCATGATGCGCTCGGTGGGCTGGCGGAGCCTTACTCCGCCGATGGTGGTCGCGGCCTCGGCGAGCCCGGGATCGTCGGTGGCCTCCACGATGCGGGCGTGGCCGAAGACCTTCAGCCGGCGCCGCAGTGGATAGTCGACGAAGAACAGGCACACCCGCCCGCCGTCCTCCCCGCCCCGGTCCACATTGCCGGTGGTGACGAACTGGTTATTGCCGTGGAACTCCGGCCAGAACAGTCGCTTGCCGTCCGCGCTGATGTGCACGAAGCCCTGCGGTCCGCCACGGTGCTGCACGTACGGCCACCCGGTGCCGGTGACGGTGGAGATGTAGAAGTGCTGGGCGCTGCGGATCAGCTTGCGGGCCTTGCCGTCGAGCCCGTCGAAGGGGCCGTCGGCGTGCCCTTGTTCGACGCCGGGCAGCTGCGTTTCCTCGCTGTGCTGTCGGGCGCGGACGAAGCGGTCGTAGGCGATCTTCTCGTAGGTCAGCTCATCGGTCATCGGCCGGCTCCTTCCAGGTTTGGTCGTACAGGGTCGCCGCGTTCGGCAGCCGCCCTAGGTCCGGCAGTCACCTCTGACGGTCACACTAGAGCAGTAGGACGTCCACCTCTTCGCCCTCGGCCGGGCCCGCGGATCCCGCCGGGATCACCACCATGCCATCCAGCCCCACGAGGGAGGCGGCGAAGTGGGAGCCGAAGCGCTGGCCGCTGAACGCATCCACCACCGGTTCGGTGCCGGAGTAGTCCACCCGGACGGGGGAGAGCAGCGTGCGTCCCGTGCTAGCTGGGAACTGCCCGCGCACGCGGGCGCGCACGCTCGGGCGGTTCAGCGCGGTGCCGTAAGCAGGCAGTCCCCGCATGCGGCCCAGCAGCGGGGCTACAAAGATGTGGAAGCTCACCCACACGCTCACGGGGTTGCCGGGCAGGCAGAGCAGGGGAGTCCCATCCCACAGCCCACCGCCCTGGGGCTTGCCTGGCTGCATATTCAGCGGGCCGAACCACATGTCCGTGCTGTTCTCACCCGCGACTTGTTTGACCACGTCGAAGGCCCCGGCGGAGATACCGCCGGTGGTGATGATGAGGTCGTGGCTGACCGCGAGCTCGTCCAGCAGGTTGCGGAAGGCCTCGGCGTCATCCCGAACCTGGAAAACGCTGGCGGTGACCCCGGCGCCCAGGGACTCGGCGAGCTGGGCGGTCATCGGACCGTTGGAGTCCGGGATGCGGGGGAGGCTGCTCTCAGCCGATCCTGACCGAGCGCGGTCGGTCTCAGCGTCGCTGGTAACCGCGACCTCGTCGCCGGTGGTGACCACCGCGACGCGCAGTTCGGGGTAGACCGTGACCTCGTCAACTCCCGTCGCGATGAGTGCGGCGACGGTCCCGGCATCGAGCTCGCAGCCTGCCGGGGCGAGCGCGTCGCCCGGACGGATGTTGGAACCGGCGCGGCGCACGTGCGACTGCTCGGGGTTGAGCTGGTAGATCTCGATGGCCTCGGGCAGCGGGTGCGGGCCGGCGGGGATATTCGTCGCCTCCACTGGGATGACCAGCACCTCGGCATCCTCAGGCACGGGGGCGCCCGTCATGATCCGCTGGGCGTGACCCTGTGGCGGCAGCTCGGGGGCCGCACCGGCGAAGACATCGCCGGAGACGGGAAAACGCAGCGGGGCCGTACTCAGGTCTCTGGAATCCAGGTCAGCGGGCACGTCCGAGGCGCGGATGGCGAAACCATCCATCGCAGAATTGGAAAACGGCGGAACCGCTTGCTGGGCGCTCACTGGGCGCGCCAACACTCGGTCCAACGCCTGGGTAAGCGGCAGCGTTTCAGTTCCACGACCCGTCCGCTGTAGCCAGGCATCGGCCAGCGACTGGGTAAAGCGGTAGTGCTCCTCGATGGAACGCATATGCCCACCCGTGCCGTGGCAGGGGTGGGCGGCGGTGGTTGTCACTGGGCTAGTCGCTGAGCTTGGTATTACCCGGCAGCGGGGAGACCAGCGGCTTCGGCACGTAGGTGGAGCGCAGCTCGCGCAGCGTCATCGCATGCTGCTCCAGGCGCTTATCCTCGTTGGTCTGCGGCACGTACTTGCGGGCTGGCAGCGCGTGGCCGTCAACGTCCACCGCCACGTAGGTGAAGGAGGCGTGGATCGCGGTCGGCAGGTTCGAGGTGTCCTCGCGCGGGTCGCCCGCGCGCAGGTGGACGGAAACGGACATGGAACGGGCGTCGGTGCGGATCAGGCGGGCGTCCACCTCGATCAGGTCACCGATGGAGACCGGGCGGTAGAAGCGGATGCCACCGGCGTAGACGGCGACGGTGCGCTCCCCGGACCAGCGCATGGTGCAGGCGGTCGCGGCCTCGTCGATCCACTGCATCGCGGTACCACCGTGGACGTCGCCACCCCAGTTGACGTCCGTGGGCTTAGCGAGGAAGCGGGAGGTGACCTGCGGTGCCGTGGAATCGTCCGTGTAGGACTGGCGCAGCATCTCCTCCTCGATCGCCTTGCGCAGCTGGATACGAGACAGCGCGGCCTCCTCGACACGCTTCTCCTCCTCGGTCTGCGGGATGTACTTCGGGACGGCCTTGGACCGACGGTTCTCGTCCATGGCGACGAAGATCACCAGGCAGTCGCAGGCGCGGGTGAACTGGCCGTCGCGCGGGTCAGCGGAGAGCACCTCGTTGACGATGTGCATGGAGGAACGCCCGGTGTAAGCGATGCGGGAACGCACCTCGACCAGGTGGCCGGAAGGGATTGGGCGGGTGAAGTGGATGTGACCCACATAGGCGGTCACGCAGTAGGACTGGGACCAGCCCACGGCGCAGGCGTAGGCCGCCTTATCGATCCACTCCAGTACACGCCCACCGTGCACGCCCATGCCGCCGGCGTACAGCACGTCGGTGGGGGAGGCGAGGAAACGCAGCGTGACGAGCGGCGATGGCCCCTCCGTGCTCGTCACTTCTGGTTGAGCCGTCAAGGTCTCATCGGTGTTTGTAGACGTCGCATCTTTACCCATGAAGGCCATGTTAAAGCACAGTCTGATAAAACACTGACACAGCGGCGATATTGTTGCGCAGAAAGCCGGGGAAACTGATTATTCTCGCAGGTCAAGAGCATGCTATGGGGTGCCTCACGTTGTTGCGAAAATGGCTTGTCCGCAGGCGTCATTAGGGTGGGGGTCATGAGCCGAAAATTAAGTGGTCTTGAGCTGACTGCCGTGGCGACCGAGGCGATGGCCGCCGTCGCGGACTGGGTGGCGGATCCGGAAGGTCAGCCCGTGCCCTCCCGGCAAGCGCTTGCGGATGCGGTTCGGCGCAGCGCTGAACTGCTCGCGCAGGACGCGCCCGGGAATACCGTGGAGCTTCGGGTGCCGCCCTTCGTGGCGGTGCAGTGCGTGGCCGGGCCGGTGCATCGCCGGGGGAACCCGCCCAACGTGGTGCAATGCAGCCCGCTGGCCTGGCTGAGGGCGGCGGCCGGAGTGGAGTCCTTGACCGAAATGTCAGAACGAGCAGGTACCGAAGCGGTCGGCGGTCCGATGGGAAAGATCAGCGTCGAGCTTTCCGGAACCCGTGCTTCGGAGGTGGAGCGCCACTTGCCCCTGTTTGGAAGACATTAAAGGGCTGGTAATGTCGTGATAGTGGCAAAAGATACTGGCCTGAATTCTTTGAATGGGACCAACTCGGCACCGTCGGTGGACGCGGCACAGCCCGTCCAACCAACGGGCCGGGGGTACGACGATCACGGGGAGCAGCCTCCGCGCGAGGAATGCGGTGTCTTCGGGGTATGGGCGCCGGGGGAGGACGTCTCGAAGCTGACCTACTACGGGCTGTACGCACTGCAGCACCGTGGCCAGGAAGCGGCGGGCATCGGCGTTGGCAGTGGTGACCAGATCCTCGTTTATAAGGACCTCGGCCTGGTCAGCCAGGTGTTCGACGAGCAGATCCTTAACTCCCTGAAGGGGCACATCGCGATCGGTCACACCCGTTATGCGACGGCTGGCGGGGGACGCTGGGAAAACGCCCAACCGATGTTCCGCATGGCCTCGGACGGCACGGACGTCGCCCTGGGGCACAACGGCAACCTCACCAACTACCTGGAGCTGATGGCCGAGGCCGCGGAAAAGCGCCTCGTGGATCCCGCTGATGAGCCGAGCGACTCGGACGTCATGTGCGCCCTCATCGCAGACCTCATCGACGAGAACACCTCGATGGAGGAAGCCGCGCTCCAGCTCTTCCCGCGCGTCAAGGGCGCATACTGCCTGACTTTTACGGACGGCAAGGGCCTGTACGCGGTGCGCGACCCACACGGCGTGCGTCCGCTCAGTATCGGCAAGCTTGCCAACGGTTGGGTCGTCTCCAGCGAAACCGCGGCCCTGGACATCGTCGGCGCGGAGTTCGTGCGTGACGTCGAACCGGGCGAGTTCATTGCCATCAACGAGGACGGCATCCGCTCCCGCAAATTCGCCGAGGCGACCCCGAAGGGCTGCGTGTTTGAGTACGTTTACCTCGCGCGCCCGGACTCGGTTATCAACGGCCAGCCGGTGAACGCGACCCGCGTGGACATCGGCCGCCGCCTGGCGGAGGAGTGGCCGGCTGAAGGTGACCTGGTGATCCCGGTGCCTGACTCCGGCACCCCGGCGGCGGTGGGCTACGCCCAGGCCTCCGGCATCCCATTTGGCCAAGGGCTGACGAAGAACGCTTACGTGGGCCGCACCTTCATCGAGCCCTCCCAGACCATTCGTCAGCTGGGTATCCGCCTGAAGCTGAACCCGCTGCGCCACGTGATCGAGGGCAAGCGCCTGATCGTGGTGGACGACTCCATCGTGCGTGGCAACACCCAGCGTGCTCTGATCCGCATGCTGCGGGACGCGGGGGCGGCCGAGGTACACGTGCGCATCGCTTCCCCGCCGGTGAAGTGGCCGTGCTTCTACGGCATCGACTTTCCGTCGCCAAACGAGCTGCTAGCCAACAACGTGGACCCAGACAACATGGTGGAAGCCATGCGGGAAGAAGTCGGCGCGGACTCCCTGGGCTTCGTCTCCACGGAGGCGATGGTGGAGACCAGCGCGCAGCCGCGGGAGACGCTGTGCGCTGCCTGCTTCGACGGCGTGTACCCGCTGGGGCTGCCGACGGGCAATCCGAATGCGGAGCAGGTTCGTCTCCGGCAGCGCCGCCTCGCGGAGGAGGCTGAGCAGGCCGCAGGTGGCAGCGACGCCTCAAGCAACAACCCCGAAGATAACTAGCGATTGAACACCCTCGGCGGAAGCCGGATTTCACAAGCAGGAGAAAACTCATGAGTGATGATCAGAAGACTCAAGCTGGGGCGTCCTACGCCGCCGCTGGTGTGGATATCGAGGCCGGCGACCGCGCTGTCGAGCTGCTGGCCCCGCTGGCGAAGCGCGCGACCCGCCCGGAGGTCCGCGGCGGACTCGGCGGCTTCGCCGGGCTGTTCGCGCTGGGCGAGTACGACAAGCCGCTGCTGGCCGCATCCTCCGATGGTGTGGGTACCAAGCTGGCCGTCGCCCAGGCGATGGATAAGCACGACACCATCGGCCGCGACCTGGTGGCCATGTGCGTCGACGACCTCGTCGTCTGTGGCGCCGAGCCGCTGTTCATGCAGGACTACATCGCGATCGGCAAGGTGATCCCGGAGAAGGTTGCCGAGATCGTCAAGGGCATCGCCGATGGCTGCGAGGAAGCAGGCTGCGCCCTGCTGGGTGGCGAGACCGCCGAGCACCCGGGTGTCATGGGCGAGAACGACTACGACGTCTCCGCCACCTCCGTCGGTGTGGTTGAGGAGGCCAAGCTGCTGGGGCCGGACAAGGTCCGCCCGGGCGACGTGGTCATCGCAATGGAGTCCTCCGGCCTGCACTCCAACGGCTACTCCCTGGCTCGCAAGGTTCTCCTGCAGGACGCCGGCCTGCCGCTCGACCAGGAGGTGCCGGAGTTTGGGCGCACCCTGGGTGAGGAGATGCTCGAGCCGACCCGCATCTACGCGAAGGACTGCCTGGACCTGGCCGCAGAGTGCGACGTCCACACCTTTGCCCACATCACCGGTGGCGGCCTGGCAGCCAACGTGGCCCGCGTGATCCCGGAGGGTCTGGTCGCCGAGCTGCACCGCTCCACCTGGGTACCGGGCCCGATCTTCGCGAAGATCCAGGAGCTGGGTGGCGTGGCCCAGGAGGAGATGGAGAAGACCTTCAACATGGGTGTTGGCATGGTCGCCATCGTGTCCGAGGAGGACGCTGACCGCGCGCTCGCTATGCTGGCGGCCCGCCACATGAAGGCATGGCGCCTGGGCGTCGTCCGCTCCGGCGAGGGGGGCGCGACCCTGCAGGGCGAGCATCCGGCGGAGGGCTAAGCCGCTCTCGGGGAAGCCCGTGGCGCCGGACGTTGCCGGCAGCCACGGGCCAACACGAAAAGCGGCGTCGCTGCCACCTGGGGGTGGGGCGAGGCCGCGGGGTAAAAAATACGGCCCGAGCGCGACCGGGTTTGTGAGGTCGTGGGCTCGGGCCGTATGACGCGGGGGACTAGTAGCGGTGGTCGCTCCAGTCGTCCCACTCGTCATCGCGCTCGGAGTACTCGTCCTGCTGCGGAGCTCCAGAGAGCTCTCGCTGCAGACGCTCCAGATCCATTTCCGGAGCCTGGTACTTCAGTCGGCGAGCTACCTTGGCTTGCTTAGCCTTTGCGCGGCCGCGACCCATGGCTGACCCCCTTGAGAGATCGTATGGCGACTCGAGGGAACGGTCGCCTTCTTATTGTTTAAGCATTTCCTGGTCTACACCATAGCGAATTTTTTTCGCGAATTCCGAACCCGGGGCCGCCCCGCCCCGCGCCGCGCCGTGGGAAACCGTGGCCACGATGCGAGATGGATTGCAAAAGCGCAGGTCAGGTAGGGTGGCGCGGCGGTATCCGCGAAGATTAGCCGTTGCGCAGATTTTTGATAGCTGCGCGTCCCGGCTTTTCCGCGTCGTCCACCTTCGCGTCCGCAGGGTCGATCGCGGCGTCCACCTCCCCGGCCTGCAGGGCTGGCATTGCCGCCGGGTCCGTCGCCAGCTTTTCCACCACATTGCGTCGCACCAGCGCGAGGGCAACCGGTCCCAGAGTTGCGTCGTGCACGCTACTGCCCACCCGGCCGATGCGGCGGCCACCCGCAGTAAGATCCGCGCCAACCTCCGGGAGCGCATTCTGGGAGCCATCGAGGTGGAGCAGCACCAGAGTGCGAGGCGGCTTGCCGAGATTCTGCACGCGGGAAACGGTCTCCTGCCCGCGGTAGCAGCCCTTATTCAGGTGCACCGCATGCGCCGTCGGGCCCTCGCTCTCCTGGGCTAGCTGGGTCGCCCCGTGATTATTCTCGCCCAGGTACCAGGGAACCTCGTGGGGGATTGTCTTCTCGTCCGTGTCCTCGCCGATCACCGGCTGACGTGCGGCGATGCGCCAGGCGGTGTAAGCCATCAGCCCGGTTGGAGCGTAGCCAAGCTCACCGGTGGCGTGATCCCAGCTTCCGATCTGCGCATCAGCCGGCAGCCACACATCGGTCACCGCAATCTCGCCCAGTTTCCGGGTGCGCCAGGAGTGCGCATCCGGAAACGCTCCATCCGGGGTGGCTCCGAGCCCAGCCCGGTCATCCTCCGCCGACTCTTGCGCACCGGCCTTCTTCAGGACAGCCACCTGCACCAGGTTCAGGCGCTCGACCTCAACCTTCGCCCAGAAGATCATGCGGCTGAGATAGGTCTCCAGTCCCTCGGCCTGCTCAGCGGCGACGTCCAGCAGGATGCCGTCCTCCAAGGCAGCGACCCCGAATTGGTATTCCACGTGGCCCTGCACGTCCAGGATGAGACCAAAGGTGGCCTGACCAGGCTGGATGGCGTTGATCTTCTGGCTGATCAGGTCGTTGAGCCAGGTCTTGGCCTCCTCACCGTGGACCCACAGGGCGACGCGGTCGAAGCGGTCGACGAGGCCGGTCGCGCCATCTTCGACGGCGTTCTGCTCACCAAGGGGGTTCCCGTAGTGCCAGGCGACGGGGTAGGTCTTGTCCTCGTTGGTCGCGCTGGCGCCGGGGACGTGGCTCAACAGGGGAGAGCTGGGGGTGGTCATGAAGGGAAAACAACCTTTCTGCGCTCGTTAGTTACCCCGATGCTAGTAGGGAATCGCCACGGCGATCGACCAGGGCATATTCTTAAGATGGATCCCGGCTTTAGCCCTGCGCCTCCGCGCGTGCTGCCTTCGGCGCGAAGGGGGGATAGCCGGTTGCTGAGGTGGCTTGACGAAAAAGGAGTAGCTATGGCGATTGTCATTGATGTTCTCGGCGCCACGGAACCCCGCATCTGGGACGCTGAGCAGCCGTTCCTCTATGCCGACGACCTCGCGGCAATCCGCGGGGATGGAGTCTTCGAGACCCTGATCCTGCGCGAGGACGTGGTGCGCAACATGGACCGCCACGCCTCCCGTTTCCAGTCGAGCGCGGCGATGCTGGAGCTGCCGGAGCCGGACATTCAGCGCTGGACCGCAGCCACCGAGCTGGCGGTCAGCGAGTTCGCTCGCGTCTACCCGGAGCAGCACGAAGCGGCGCTGCGCTGGGTCTACTCGCGCGGTCGCGAATCGGGCGGTGAACCCACCGGGTGGATCACGGTGACCCCGGTGGGCGAGGCGCAGCTTAAAGCCCGCCGCGAGGGCGTCAGCGTCATGACCGCCGAACGCGGTTTCAGCCTCGATATTTCGGATCGCTCGCCGTGGGCACTGATCGGCGCGAAGACTCTCTCTTATGCCGCGAACATGGCAGCACTACGGGCAGCGAAGAAGGCCGGCTTCGACGACGTCATCTTCTTCAGCGAAGAAGGCACTGTCCTGGAAGGGCCGACGAGCAGCGTGATCATCGCCCGGGAGTCCGAACGCGGCGGTAAACCACAGCTGCTGACTCCCTGCCCGCACACCGGGATCCTCCCGGGCACGTCGCAGGCTGCGGTATTCCGGCTCGCCGCGGAGCGCGGCTGGCCGGTGGCTGAAGAGCAGCTCACCGATGAGGACCTGCGCACCGCAGCGGGGGTGTGGCTGGTGTCCTCGGTGCGGATTCAGGCGCGCGTCACGGCCATCGACGGCCAGCCCATGCCACGGCCGGCCTTCGCCGATGAGCTCGAGGCCCTGATCGCGGAGGCTGTCACCGCGCAGGCCTAGCTAGGCACAGAGCTAGCCGCGCACTCGCTTGAGCTGCGCGGACATCCACGGCACCATCTCGCCGTCGATGAGGCGCTCGTCGACCCAGCCCAGGTCGTTGTTCGGCATGAGACCGTAGAGGCGCTTGCCAGGGCCCAGGGCGCTCGGGCCGGTCTCGGTGGCCAGGGTGGAGGCGCTCTCCAGCTGCCAGGCGCGCTCGGTGAGCGGCTTGCCGTACATCAGCTCGATCATGCCGTCGGAGTGGGCGATGAGCAGCTCGATGTTGTCGTCGTTGTCGATGCGCCAGAAGCCGGCCTCGCGGCGCAGCAGCTCGCCGACCTCCGGCTCGCCCGCAGACTCAGCGCTAGCCTCGTCACCGTCTGCCTCAGCGCCCTCCTCGGCGGGCGGGTTGATCTTCCAGGTGCGGGACTCGAAGCCCAGGCGGTTCTCGCCATCGTGGAAGATGCTCAGCTGCTGGCCGAAGGTGAACTCCTCCTCGCCCGGGTGCGCAGCCTGGCCCTGGCCGCGCCACACACCGACCAGCGGCAGGAGTGCGAGCAGGCCGTCGTGCAGGTTCGGGCCGAAGCGCAGGTTGGCGGTGTCCTCCGGGATCGGCAGGTCGCCGAAGACCGGCAAGTTCTTATCCGCCGTGCTCTTCGACTGCTCGGCGGCGAGGTTCACGGCCTGGTTGCCGTCCAGCTTCGGGCCGGAGTTGGTGCTTTCTGCCGGGGTGTTGGCACCCTGGTCAGGAGACTGATTATTAGCCTTATCGGAACTCATGGCCTCCACTCTATAGGGACGGCCGTTGCTCTTCCGTGAGGGGACGGGTCGGAGGGGTGAGGTCCCCGATGCCGACGGTGGTGTAGTAGTCCTCCGCCTCGATGAACACCGAGCCCCCTCCCACGTAGACGCGCATCGGGATCCCGGGGAAGGGGATGGAGTCCTTCTCGATCTTCAGCCGGAAGCCGTCCATCAGCGCCGCGGTGGTCGCCTCGTCCAGCTGATCAGCGGGGACGATCTCCGCGCCCTCCTTCTTGTTCACCGGTCCCTCGATGACGGTGACGGGGCGCAGGTAGACGTCGCCGCGCTTGATGCGGACCTTCATCTCGACGATCGCGGGGGCACGGAAACCCTTCGGGGTGCCGCGGAAGATCGCTTCGGTTTCCCACCCGCCGCGCGGGGAGATGTCTGCCTTATTCGAGACGTCCAGGTCAGGTATGCCCATCAGCTTTCCCAGGGGGACGACGCCCAGCTGGAGGCGGTGGAAGACCTTGCGCGCAGGAGCGTCGTGAATATCGCCGGTGAAGATCTGGGAGCCGGTGACGTCGACGTACTGGGCTGAGGAGTGGACGGTGACGTCGCCGAATCCGGCGATGGGGACGTCCTTGGCGGTGACCGTCACGGCCTCCAGTTCCTTGGTGAGCGCCTGGGTGACGTAGGGGAAGCCCGCGAGCATGACATCCGGCGGCTTAGGCAGCTGTGAGCCCTCGTAGAGCTGCTGGGAGATCTTCGCCTCTGTGCGGGCGGCGATGAGGGAGTCCGTGAGCGTGAGCGCGAGGGATGCGACCAGAAGACCGGCGAGAACCTTCCACAGGCGGCTCCGGGGGCGCGGTGCCGGGGAGGAATCAGCCGAAATCTGCGGGTTTGCCATGAAGAACATTATGGCGCATCGACGGGCGCGGGCCATACCCGATCCGCGGCGGTGGGGTATCGATGGCGAAATCCCATGTCTGGGTGCTTGCGTAGGGTGGATAGAACACCAAGCGAGATGAACCAGAATTTTTCCGGGAGCGAGTTTTATGACCTGCACTTTCCACGCCTACGAGCAACTTCACGCTCAACCGGAGGTGGTCGCCGCGGTACACACCCTGCTCCGGGAGGTCGAGCAGGCCGACGGGGTGGCTGCGCTGAGTGAAGCCTTCCTCAAGGGCATCGATGGGGACCACGGGCACCAGCACATCGTGGCCCTGACCGACGAGCGTGCGGTGGGAGTCCTGGCGCTGGACGGCGCCGTGACCGCCAGTGTGAGCGGGGAGAACCCGACCGCCGAGCTGGCCGTGGTACCCGATGTGCGTCGCCAGGGTGTCGCCCGTGGGCTCCTCGCGGCGGCGAATGAGCACTTGGGACTGACTGGTCCCCTGGACGCGTGGGCGCACGGGGATTTGGCACCGGCTCGCGCGATGGCCGAGGCAGCGAATGCCCGCCGCACTCGTGAGCTGCACAAGATGGCGGTCGACGCCTCCCCAGGAAGCGCCCGCGGCGAGCAGTTCCGCGCCGGGGCAGAAGATGCCACCTCGAAGGTCGAATCCCAGGGGCTGACGGTGCTGACCTACCCCGAAGCCGTCGAGCGCTTCGGAGAGGAGCTCGTGGACGAGGAATGGGTCCGCGTGAACAACGAGGCCTTCGCCTGGCACCCGGAGCAGGGTGGCTGGGATATCGATCAGCTGCGCAGCGCCCGCGATACTGCGTGGTTCGATCCCAACGGCGTGCTGATGGTCTGGACCTGCGGGGAGGATGAGGACGCCGCCGGGCCGCGGTGTGCTGGCTTCCACTGGACGAAAATCCCCACCGAGGAGCAGGAGAAGCCCGAAGGCGAGCGCGCTGGGGAGGTTTATGTGGTCTGCCTCGCCGACGAAGCCCGGGGCAAGGGACTGGGGCCCGCGATCACGATGCTCGGCATCGGCGAGCTGATGAACCGAGGCGTGGGAACCGTCGAACTCTACGTCGAGGGCGATAACGGTCCGGCGGTAGCGACCTACGAGGGACTGGGCTTCGGGATCGTCCACACCGATGTGGTTTATCGTGGAGAATTAGATTAATTCCCAGCCCCGCAGAACTATTGCGGAATCTTAGTGAAAGGCTGCCTCGAAGATGTTGAAGAACAAGCCATTGATCGCCGCACCGGGGTCGCGACGCACCACGGCCGCGTTGGCCACTCTGCTGGCCGGTGGGCTCGCCTTGACCGCCTGCTCCGGTAGTGACGCCCCGCCGGCGCAATCCGGTGACTCCACCACCGCCGCGGTAGAAAATCCGTACCCCATGGCGGACGTCTCGGGAACGGTCCGCGGCGCGGGGGCGACGTCCCAAAAGATGTTCATCGAGGACACGGTGGGCCCAGCGCTGCACCCTGATGGGATTGAGCTGGAATACCAGGCCACGGGCTCGGCCAAGGGGAAGGCGGCCTTTGTTGGCAAGCAGGCGGATTTTGCGAGCACCGACGTGCCACTGAGCGAGCGCGCGACGAAGGATGCCCAGAAGCGCTGCGAGGGCAACACCGCCTGGCACATCCCGATGGTGTTGAGCCCCGTGGCAGTGGCCTACCGGCTGGATGGCGTGGACCAGGAGATCAACCTGCCCGCCCGCGTCGTGGCGAGCATCTTCGCAGGCAACGTCACGTCCTGGGATGACCCCCGGATCGCGAAGGCTAACGAGGGAGTGAAGCTGCCGAAGACCCCGATCAAGGTGGTGTACCGCGGCGACCAGTCCGGCACCTCCGAGATCTTCCAGCGCTTCCTCGCAGCGGCAACCGATGGGGCCTGGAAGCCGCAGGGGCCGTCCTTCCCAACCGGCGTGGGCCTGGGCGCGAACGGCTCGGCTGGGGTGGCCGACCAGGCTGCCTCGGAAAACGGTTCTATCACCTACACGGCCACGCCGTTCACCAAGCCGACCCCGCAGCTGAAGGCCGCGAAGGTCGACTTCGGCTTTGGCCCGGTGGAACCGTCCTCGAAGAGCGTCACCGAGGCACTCAAGGGAGTGAAGTACCAGGGCAAGGGCAAGAACATGATCGTGGACGCCGACTCCCTGTTCGCCGATGCTGCGGAGGGCACCTACCCGCTGGCGCTGACCACCTACGAGGTCGTCTGCTCCAAGGGCTATGGGGAGGAGACCCGCGACAAGGTGAAAAACGTGCTGTACACGATGCTGGCCAACCAGCAGGGCGACTACGCGGATAAGGGCTACGTCCCGCTGACCGGTGAGATGAAGACCAAGGTGGAAGAGGCAGTCGGCGCGATCGGGGCCTAGGGATTCGGCTCGCGGATTCCGTGGGTGAGTTGGACCGTTCTAAGGCATAATTGAGGTTATGACGCAGCCCACCCAGGACAAGCCACAAAACCCCATTCACCTCGTGATCATGGGGGTCAGTGGTTCCGGTAAAACCACTCTGGCCCGGATCATCGGGGAGCGCACGGGTCGGCCCGTGCTGGAGGCCGATGATCTCCACCCGGCGGAGAACCTCGCCATTCTGGATCGCGGTGAGGTTCCCAGCAAGGCGAAGTACGTCAACTGGCTGGAGAGCGTGCGCGACTGGATGAGCGAGCACGGCCGCGCCGGGGAGTCCACCGTGGTTGCTTGCCCGGCCCTGACCAGGGCCCACCGCGAGGTGCTGAACGAGGCCGAGGGCATCACGTTCTTCGTGCACCTCTACGGCACCTTCGATGTGCTCTCGGAGCGCATGAGCCACCGCATCGGCCGCGATATGCCGCAGGAGCTCCTGGTGGCGCAGCTGGAGCTGTTGGAGCGCCTCCACTCCGACGAGCTGGGGATCCAGCTGGACGTGACCCGTAAGCCGGAAGATCTCGTGGACGATGCCCTGGCGTCCGCGAAGTTCGCGGAGACCGCCTACGGCAGCGAGTCTTAAAGAAGCAAGAACGAAGCGGGGCCTTCGTGTCGACGAAGGCCCCGCTTTATGCTGCTGATCGGCTGATGGACTAGCCACCGCTGTTCTCGATATCGGCACCCACCGGCACGGTCTCGTCCTCAGGGTCGTTGAGCCAGCCATCCGGCAGCTGCACCTTCGCGGGGGAACCCTGGCGACCGCGCGTGCCGTCGGCGTCGTTGGCGAGAGCATCCGAGTCCCAGATGGGATCGAGTACCTCGCGCAGCTCGGCCAGGGAGCTGACCTTCGAGAGGCTGCGGCGTAGGTCGCCGCCGGCGGGGAAGCCACGCATGTACCAGGTCATGTGCTTGCGCAGGTCGCGGCAGGCGCGATCCTCGCCGTCGTGCTCGGCGAGGAGCTCAGCGTGCCGCATGATGATGCGCGCCACCTCGCCCAGGGGTGGCTCAGCTGGCACCGGCAGGCCGCGCAGCTCGGCGGAGAGCTCGGCAAAGAGCCACGGCCGGCCCAGGCAGCCACGGCCCACGACCACGCCGTCGCAGCCGGTCTGCTCCATCATTGCGCGGGCGTCGGTGGCCTTGAAAATATCGCCGTTGCCGAGCACCGGCACGCGGCCGTCCATGTGCTCCACGAGGCGGGCGATCTCGCTCCAGTCGGCGTCGCCGGCATAACGCTGCGCGGCGGTGCGTCCGTGGAGGGCGACGGCGGCGGCACCCTCGTCGGCAGCGATGCGTCCGGCGTCGAGGTGGGTGCGGTGCTCGTCGTCGATGCCGATGCGCATCTTCACGGTGACGGGGATGTCCGTCCCCTCCGTGGCTTTGACGGCGGCGGCGACGATATTGCCGAAGAGGCGCCGCTTGTAGGGCAGGGCCGCGCCACCGCCACGGCGGGTGACCTTGGGCATGGGGCAACCGAAGTTCATATCGATGTGGTCAGCCATGTTCTCATCGACGATCATCTTGGCTGCTTCGTAGGTGTACTTCGGGTCGGTGGTGTACAGCTGCAGGCTGCGGGGGTCTTCGTCCGGCGCGAAGGTGGTCATGTGAAGCGTTTTGGGGTTGCGCTCCACGAGCGCGCGGGCGGTCACCATCTCGCAGACGTAGAGGCCCGCAACGGAGCCCATCCGCTCCCGCTCCTGCTCGCGGCAGAGGGTGCGGAAGGCCACGTTCGTCACGCCTGCCATTGGGGCGAGGACGACGGGGCTGTCGAGCTTCAGCGTTCCGATGCTGAGGCCCTGCTGCTTGGTTTCGATGCTGCTAGTCACGGTGACCATGTTCCCAGGCGGGGCGGGCTGCAGCAAAGTGCTTTCGGACGGTGATGCAGCGACAGGGACGGTCCGCCGGTGTCGAGGGAACCGAAAAAGGGGGTAGTTAGTTGCTCAAAAGTGTGTGGATCACACTTCAGAATCGATTTATGTAGCATGTGTTTTACAAGCCAAGAGCTTTCACCTGTGGAATAAAAATCGCGGTTTGTTCAACGATGTTGGGCAATTCTGTGGGTCCCGGATCGGCTACGCAATAGTCCTTCTGGTGCAGGTCAGCGCGCTCTGGCTCAGTTACGCTCCGAGGAGGAATAATGTCTGATCGCATCGCCAATGCCTACCTGAAGTCGAAGGTGATGACTGCCGAGGAGGCAGCACAGTTCGTCAACAACGGCGACCGGGTGGGGATGTCTGGCTTCACTGGCGCCGGCTACCCGAAGGGTCTCCCGACGGCTATCGCAAAGCGAGCTGAGGAGGCCCACGAACGCGGCGACGAGTTCCGCATCGATATGTTCACGGGCGCCTCCACCGGCCCAGACTGCGATGGCGTGCTGGCCGAAGCTCATGCCATCAACTACCGCACTCCGTTCATCACGGATCCGATCGTGCGCAAGCAGATTAACGAGGGTGAGATCAAGTACCAGGATATTCACCTCTCCCACCTGGGCATGTTCGTGGAGCAGGGCTTCTTCGGGAAGTTCGATGTTGCCATCATTGAGGCTGTGCGCATCACCGAGGAGGGCCACATTGTGCCGTCCTCCGCGGTCGGTAACAACATCGAGTACATGGAAGCCGCCGACAAGATCATCATCGAGGTCAATGAGTGGCAATCCGAGGATCTCGAGGGCATGCACGACATCTGGATGCCTGGCCACCTGCCGCACCGCACCCCGATCCCGATCAACAACCCCGGTGACCGCATCGGTACCACCTATATCCCGGTGGACAAGGAGAAGGTCGTCGCAGTCGTAGAGACTAACGCCACGGACCGTAACGCGCCGTTCAAGCCGGCCGACGAGGTGTCCGAGAAGATCGCCGGCCACTTCCTCGACCTGCTCGAGGGTGAGGTCAAGGCAGGTCGTCTCACCTACGACGGTTACATCATGCAGTCCGGCGTGGGTAACGTCCCGAACGCAGTGATGGCGGGCCTGCTGGACTCTAAGTTCGAGAACATCCAGGCCTACACCGAGGTCATTCAGGACGGCATGCTCGACCTGATCGACGCGGGCAAGATGACTGTTGCTTCCGCAACCTCCTTCGCGCTCTCCCCGGAGTACGCGGACAAGATGAACGACGGTGCAAAGAAGTACCGTGAGCACATCATCCTGCGTCCACAGCAGATTTCCAACAGCCCGGAGGTTATCCGCCGCGTGGGTCTGGTCGCTTCGAACGGCATGATCGAGGCGGACATCTACGGCAACGTGAACTCCACCAACGTCTCCGGCTCCCGCATCATGAACGGCATCGGCGGTTCCGGTGACTTCACCCGTAACGCCTTCCTGTCGACCTTCATCTCCGGCACGATCGCCAAGGACGGCGCGATCTCCACGATCGTTCCTTTCGCTTCCCACATCGACCACACCGAGCACGATTCGATGGTCATCATCACCGAGCGTGGCTACGCCGACCTGCGTGGCCTGGCTCCGCGTGAGCGTGCGAAGAAGATGATCGAGATCGCTCACCCGGATTATCAGCCACTGCTGGAGGAGTACTTCGAGCGCGCGAAGTCCAAGGGCGCTGGACTGCAGACCCCGCACGACCTGCGTACCGCGTTTGATTTCCACATCAACCTGGCGGAGAAGGGCAGCATGAAGGGCTAATCTTCAGCCTTCTCACGTAGCTAACCCGCCCTGGTTTTGACCGGGGCGGGTTATTTGTTTTTGGTACCTCGCCATGGGGTAAGCTGTGTTCCGCAAGCGTGGCTTGTGTGCGTGCGATTGTGCGCGTGGGCCTTTAGCTCAGTTGGTAGAGCTCCGGACTTTTAATCCGTAGGTCGTGGGTTCGAGCCCCACAGGGCCCACTTTTTGTAATTCCCCGGTTGTTGCAACCGGGGAATTTGCTTTTCCCGAACCAGTCATGGGTTTCTACCGTTCGAAGCACCGGAATCTATGGCCGGGCGTGGCTGAGTGGTTGGAGGCGCAAATCTAGGAATTGCGTCGCGGGGCGCGGCACAGTATCTTGTTGAGACGAACCCGGTGGTCATAAATCCCCTCGTCACACGGCAATTTGGTTGTTGTATAGGGAGCGGGTTAGACTAAGCGAGCTGTTTGAGACGCATAAAAGCGTTTTGAACGTGCTCCCATCGTCTAGTGGCCTAGGACTCCGCCCTTTCACGGCGGCAACACGGGTTCGAATCCCGTTGGGAGTACGGCCCTGTGGCGCAGTTGGTTAGCGCGCCGCCCTGTCACGGCGGAGGTCGCGAGTTCAAGTCTCGTCAGGGTCGCAAGATCAACCCCAAGCTCCGAAGAGCTTGGGGTTTTTGCTTTCCTATGTGTCTTCCAGGGTTAAGTAAAGAAAAGTGTGTCTTTTCCGGGCGTGTTGCGGTTATTTGATCCAGCCTTTTTGGATGCCGAGGTTGTGTTGGTAGCTGGTGTCGATGGCGGTGTCGTATTCTGCTGGTGCACCGATGTCATTGGTAGTGGCTGTGGTGTTGTGGGTGATCAGGTCTGTTGCTGTGGAAAGTGCGTCTTGACCCCATCGTTGGTCCCTGGCGATCTTGACCGGATCGTCAGGGACTTCTGTATGTAGATACAGCCACCAATCCATCACTGTGCGTTGATGCGGTAGTGATAGTCCGCGGTGTCTGCGGG
>NZ_JASONC010000117.1:0-241 GCF_030217065.1 Corynebacterium sp. UMB4614 | reverse complement strand
GAAATCGGCCAGGCGACCGCACAAGAGATGCAAAAACATTCGCTGGTGTTGTGGCCCTTCCACGGCGTCTTCGGCAGCGGACCGACGCTGGATGAAACCTTCGGTTTAATCGACACCGCAGAAAAATCAGCACAAGTATTAGTGAAGGTTTATTCGATGGGCGGCATGAAACAGACCATCAGCCGTGAAGAGTTGATAGCGCTCGGCAAGCGCTTCGGCGTTACACCACTAGCCAGTGCGC
>NZ_JASONC010000116.1:0-243 GCF_030217065.1 Corynebacterium sp. UMB4614 | reverse complement strand
ATGCCACGTTTGCACGCGGCATTTACGAAATTATTAACGGGTGCGCGGGCACACTTCGCCTTCGCCAAAGAAATAAGCGATTTCGCGAGCGGCAGATTCGACGGAATCAGAACCGTGGGTACCGTTTTCGGTCAGGCTGTCAGCGTAATCAGCGCGCAGAGTACCAGCCAGTGCGTTTGCCGGATTGGTCGCGCCCAGCAGATCGCGGTGACGCTGAACGGCGTTTTCACCTTCCAGCACGGA
>NZ_JASONC010000115.1:0-244 GCF_030217065.1 Corynebacterium sp. UMB4614 | reverse complement strand
ATTGATGTTAGACCAACTTTATTTAACTTGTTGGGTATCAATGATCAGAATATGATTCAATTTGGACATAGTCTTTTAGCAAAAAATGCTCCACAAATTGTTGCTCAAAGAAATGGTGACTTTATTACGCCAAAATATAGTAAGGTGGAAGGAAGTTATTATTATACTAAATCGGGTAAGCGTGTAACTCATCCAAGTAAGAAGGTAAAAGCACAATTAGCTTCAATTTCTAATACGGTAACAA
>NZ_JASONC010000114.1:0-246 GCF_030217065.1 Corynebacterium sp. UMB4614 | reverse complement strand
GTAATGGAGTCTCAGCTTCAACATTAGTCCTTCCAATGAACTCTCAGGACTGATCTCCTTTAGGATGACTTGGTTGGATCTCCTTGCAGTCCAAGGGACTCTCAAGAATCTTCTCCAATACCACAGTTCAAAAGCATCAATTCTTTGGTGCTCAGCCTTCTTTATGTACAGCTTCACATCCATACATGACTACTGGAAAAATCATAGTTTTGACTACATGGATCTTTGTCAGCAAAGTGATATCTC
>NZ_JASONC010000113.1:0-246 GCF_030217065.1 Corynebacterium sp. UMB4614 | reverse complement strand
AGGGCCTCTATGACTCCCACCGCAACGGCGCAAAGGTGCTGGCGCTGGCATCGCACATTCCTTCTCGCCAGATTGGCTCGAATTTCTTCCAGGAGACCCATCCGGAGTTTATCTTCAACGAGTGCTCCGGTTACTGCGAGATGGTCAACTCCGCTGAGCAGGGTGGCGTCGTTTTGCATCACGCTATCCAGTCGACCATGACTGGCCACGGTGTTTCCGTGCTGGTTCTGCCGGGCGACATTACAA
>NZ_JASONC010000112.1:0-246 GCF_030217065.1 Corynebacterium sp. UMB4614 | reverse complement strand
GCCACAGAGGACACCGTTTGGCCAATGCTTGCCGACGGCACCGTCACCCCTCAAATTCATGAGGTCATGGATATGAGCGACGCGGCCAAGGCCCACGAACTGCTCGACAGTGGCGCGGTCAGCGGCAAGATTGTGCTGACCGTCTAGTTAGCTGACCGCCTAGTTAACCGAGCGAGGCAACTGCGCGCACGAGCTGGTCAATATCGTGCGGCGTATTGAACGGCTGGAGGCCGACTCTCACGGCAC
>NZ_JASONC010000111.1:0-246 GCF_030217065.1 Corynebacterium sp. UMB4614 | reverse complement strand
CAGAATAAGTGAGACGCTCATGGTGTCACTGTTGGTCGCCAGTGACTGTTTACGCAGACGTAATAAATCGACACTGGAGCGAGTGAGGTCGACATACATTGTATCCAGACCACGAATAGTCGTTAACGCTGTATCCTGCGACGCGGTCACCAGTGCGCCAGGGGTTACCGACGAAATACCAATACGCCCCGAAATCGGTGCGGTTACCGTGGTCCAGTCAAGATTAATGCGCGCAGTTTCCAGTGC
>NZ_JASONC010000110.1:0-247 GCF_030217065.1 Corynebacterium sp. UMB4614 | reverse complement strand
GCACGTTGACTAATTCCAGCATGATTAAACTTTAATACACGCTCACGTCCAATTAACTCAATATCATCGATCACTTCAGAGAGTTCGCCTTCATCAGCTAGCTTCAAGTTTTCTGGACGAATACTTAATGTATAATCGCCATCTGCTAATTTGCTTCTAAATTTTGAGCTATTTAACTTTGCAACTGGAATTTCAAAATCTGAGCCAACAATTTGATCATTTGCTACCTTAACATCAAAGTTATCAA
>NZ_JASONC010000109.1:0-248 GCF_030217065.1 Corynebacterium sp. UMB4614 | reverse complement strand
GCCATATCCAATTCACCTAATGCATCAATAATGTCATCAAGCTTAGTGATAGTAGCCTTCTTTTGTGAGTTAGGAAGTAAACCAACAATCTTTGAGTTATAGGTAACAACATTCTTACGTGCAATGTGTTGGTTTAACCATGCTTCAATATTTGCGTTTGAGTCATTGATTAAATCATTTGGAGCAAAGAATACATCACCATAATCATGAATGTTATAGCTAAGTTGCTTAACTGATGGGTAATTGCC
>NZ_JASONC010000108.1:0-250 GCF_030217065.1 Corynebacterium sp. UMB4614 | reverse complement strand
CTAATTAATGCACATAGAGCTGCCCCGTGGCTCACCAAAAGCACCTTATCATCTTTATTTGGATAGCGTTTAACAATATCACTAATTAAACTTTTACCACGTTTAATCATGTGTTCAAAGTCTTCACCATGAAAAGTTGATGGATCGTAGCGTTCTGGCGAATAACGAAAGGCCTTAATTTGATCAGGGTATTGACTCTCAGCGTCAACAAATTTCATTCCCTCAAGATCGCCAAGATTAAACTCTTTTA
>NZ_JASONC010000010.1:0-77135 GCF_030217065.1 Corynebacterium sp. UMB4614 | reverse complement strand
TGCAATATCGGAATCAGACCCTTGAACCCCTCACCGCCTAGAATTAAACCAGTCCAACTTTCGGGGGCTAGTTCATTCTCCACCCGGGGCGCTTCTGTGTGCTTTTGTTCTACGGCTCTGCGGCTCCTTGGCTCTTCTGCTCTTAGAAGATCCAGCCGATCACCAGGACGCCCACGGCGCCGATCAGCGCGGCAGCCGGGATCGTGATGATCCAGGCCAGGGCGATCGGCTTCATCAGGCGCCAGTTGGCGGCGCGGTTGACGATCCCCACGCCCAGCACCGCACCGATCAGGATGTGCGTAGAGGACACCGGCAGGCCGGAGATGGACGCGGCCATCACCACACCCGCAGCAGCGAGCTCAGCGGCGAAGCCGGAGGCCGGGTGAATGTGGGTCAGCCCCGTGCCGACCGTCTCGATCACCTTGCGGCCGATGAACCACAGGCCGGAGATCAGAGCCACACCGGCGGCGAGCATCAACGCCATCGGCACCGGGGCGGTCGCGTTGATGGCGTCGGTCTTCAACACGTCGAAGATCGCTGCGAAGGGACCCACCGCATTCGCGATGTCATTGGAACCGTGGGAGAAGGCGAAAGCCGAAGCGGTGAAGACCTGCATCCAGCTGAACATCACGAAGGTCGCGCGGTCCACGGTGTAGCGCCGCAGCCCGGTGGTGAAGGAGCGCAAGGTGAGGAACACCGCGATGCCAACAATTGCGACGATGCCGAAGACCATGGCGCTCGTCATGTTCGGGAAGATGTTGCTCAGGCTCTTCAGCAAGAGCATGCCCGTAATGATCATTGCGCCGATGGCGGCCAGCGACGGACCCCAGGTCTCCAGGGCGCGGTGCGCCTCGATCTCCCGCTCGTCCTTATCGATGACCACAAGCTCGCGGTAGTAGTCAGATTCCAGATTCTGCGGCTCCGCGCGTCCGGTGATGTAGACGGAGGCATCGCGGGCGATGGTCTGGGTATAGGCCACGCGCTGCACCTCATTGAGGCGGGAGAAGAGGTCCTTGTGGCGCTTCTTGTGCTCGCTGCGGCGCTCCTGCATCTCGCGCATCTTGTGCTCGACTTCATCGTTGTAGCGCAGTACGTGGCGCTTGATAAAGGAGTACAGGAGGAGGGCCACCAGGCCACCCAGCACTGGGGAGAGCACCCAGCTCATCGCGATCTCGCCGATCTTGCCCCACTGGACCATCTCCAGGCCACCGGTGCCCGTGGCCATGCCCTGAGCCACCGCGGCACCGACGATGCCGCCGATGATGGAGTGGGTGGTGGAGACCGGCCAGCCCTTGCGCGTGGCGATCAGCAGCCACAGTGCCGCACCGAGAAGGGCGGCCATCATGATGTAGGCGAAGTGCTGCGGGTCGAGGTCCACGCCGTCCAGGTCGACGATGCCGGAGCGGACGGTGTCGGTGACGTCACCGCCGGCGATCAGCGCGCCACCGACCTCGAAGACGGCGGCGATGAGCAGCGCCTGCTTGATGGTCAGCGTCTTCGCGCCGACCGAGGTACCGAAGGAGTTCGCGACGTCGTTACCGCCGATGTTGAACGCCATGAACATTCCGAAGAAGATCGTGACGATCAGGATCCCGATGTTCGCGGACTCCGGCATGAGGTCCACGGACCACCAGGTGAGTGCGAGTACGGCGATGAGCAGCAGCCCCCCAAAGATGGTGTGCCACCAGAAGTCGTTTTCTTGTCCTGCTGCGCTCCCGTTAATGGGGGCTTTGGTCTCCGGTTGAGACATTCAGTGCTGACCTAACTCGTAAATCAAACAGTTACAAATAAGACGCTTCACGGGACTCCCAGCGTTTTCGGAGAGATCCCAGGCATTACACATTTTGCCTTGCTCCCGGACTTTTCTAAAGCCCATGATTTCCGTTAGGGGGTGGGCATTAACCCCGGCACAGAAATAACCCCGTTACCAGCGAGAATCCTTGCTGGTAACGGGGCTATTCAGGGGTCGCGGAAAGCTCGGTCGGCGCTTACTTCAGCTCAGCGGAGCTCAGGCCCAGCTCGCGGCGAGCGACGATGAGCTGCTGAATCTGCTGGGTGCCCTCGAAGATGTCGAGGATCTTGGAGTCGCGGGACCACTTCTCCAGCAGGTCGCGCTCGGAGTAGCCGTAGGCACCGGCGAGCTCCACGGCGCGCAGGGTCAGGTCGGTCGCCATGCGGCCTGCCTTCGCTTTACAGATGGAGGCTTCCTTGGAGTTCGGGTTCTTGTTATCCGCCATCCATGCTGCGCGCATGGTCAGCAGGTAGGCCGCCTCCCAGTCGGACTCGAGGCGGATGTACTCGGACGCGGCGGCGGACTGGTTCCAGGCCGGTGCGTCGTAGTCGATCTTCACGCCAGCGTCGGTGAGGACCTCGCGCAGGCGCTCCAGGGAGGCACGTGCAACACCAACGGCCATCGCTGCGACCAGCGGGCGGGTGTTGTCGAAGGTGGCCATGACACCGCCGAAGCCCTTCTTGGTGTCCACCTCTGGGGAGCCAAGCAGGTTGTCCTTCGGGATGCGCACGTTGTCGAGGATGAAGTGCGCAGTGTCGGAGGAGCGGATGCCCAGCTTGTGCTCGAGGCGGACCAGCTCGAAGCCCGGGGTGTCGCGCGGGACGACGAAGGACTTGATAGCTGCGCGGCCTGCGGACTTGTCCACGGAGGCCCAGACGACCACGTGGGTGCAGCGTTCACCGGCTGTGACGAAGATCTTCTCGCCGTTCAGGACGTACTCGTCGCCGTCCAGCTTCGCGGTCGCGGCGACGGCTGCGGAGTCGGAGCCGAACTGCGGCTCGGTGATGGCCATGGCGGCCCAGATCTTGCCGAAGCGCTCGAGCTGCTCGTCGGTCGCGACGGCGGCGACGGCTGCGTTGCCCAGACCCTGGTACGGGATGGACAGGGTCAGGCCGACGTCGCCCCAGCAGGTCTCCATGACGTTCAGGGCGGCAGCCATGTTGCCGCCGTTCTTCACGCCAGTGTCCTGCTTCTTATCCCCACGGCTGCTGGTAGCGCCGGCCATGGCCACGCCACCGTCAGCGGCGCCCTCAACGAGGGCGGCCATGGTGTCGAGCTCGACCGGGCGCTCGTGTTCCTTGAGGTCGTACTTGCGGGAGATGGGGCGGAAAATCTGTGCGGCCGCCTGGTGTGCCTGGTTGGCGCCCGCCTTCAGACGCTTGGGAAGTTCCAGATTAAGCATGATCTTTTTCCTCTGCTCTCGGGACTGTGTTGTGCGTAGATGCCAAAAGTCGTTGTTATGGCGGGTTAGATGACGACGACGCCCTCAGCAACGCCGATCGCGCGCATGTCGCGGTACCAGCGCTCAACCGGGTGCTCCTTGGTGTAGCCGTGGCCACCCAGCAGCTGGACGCCGTCCAGGCCCATGACCATGCCCTTGTCGGATGCGTAGCGGCGAGCAAGGCCGGCCTCGCGGTGGTAGGACAGGCCCTGGTCGAGGCGGGATGCGCCGCGCAGCATGATCAGGCGCAGGCCGTCGAGCTCGATGCGGAGGTTGGCGACCATGAAGGCCACTGCCTGGCGGTGGGAGATCGGCTCGCCGAAGGCCTCACGCTCGTTGACGTACTTCTTGGTGTACTCGAGGATGGCCTCGCCGGTACCGGAGGCCAGTGCGGCCCAACCCAGGCGGGAGCGGCGGATAATCTCCGCGTACTGCTCGGTGCGGTCGGTGTCGGAGAGGTTCGCGCCACCCAGGAGGTTGGCGGCCGGGACGCGGACGTCCTTGAGGATCACGCGGCCCAGGGCTGCGGCGCGCAGGCCCATGGACGGGTCGGACTCGACCTCGAGGCCCTCGGCGCCGGACTCGACGATGACGAAGGTGTTCACACCGTCCAGCTCGACAGCGATGACGAAGAGCTCGCACTCTGCGGCGTTCGGGACCATGGTCTTCACACCGTTGAGGACGACCTCGTCGCCCTCCAGCTTCGCGGTGGTCTGCAGCTCGAAGGCGTCGAACATCGGGCGGGCCTCGGAGACCACGACGGCTGCCGGTGGGACGGACTCGCCGGAGAAGGACGGCAGGTAAGTCTTCTGCTGGGCGTCGTCGCCGTAGTTGGTGATGGTGTTGGCCACGCCTGCCGGGGCGAGGATGGAGACGGCCAGGCCCATGTCGCCGAAGCCGAGAGCCTCGGCGATGAGGGCGTTGGTGCTGGCGCCGGATGCGCTGGCGATGCCCTCAAACTCCTCCGGGAGGTTCACGAGAGCGATGCCGAGCTCAGCGGCGGTGTCGAGCAGCCCCTCGGTCGGCTTGGACTCGTCGTTGGCCTCCGCAGCAGCCGGACGCAGGCGCTCGATGGCGAACTCGCGCACCGCGTCGAGGATCATCTGCTGGTCCTCGGTCGGGTTCAGGTCGAACGGCGCCTTGCCCGGCTCGAACTGCTGGACGTCGCCCTCGTTCTGCTTCGGGAGGCGGACCGGGTCGCCGGAGCCCTTGATGCGCTTGAACTGGCGGTTCATCGCGCCGGCGGTACGGATGCCGCCCTTGGCGGTCTCGTAGGCAGCGCGGTCGACGGCCTTGTTGAGGTTGTACTTTTCTGCGAAGTCGGAACCAGTGAAACGAGACAGCGCCCGCATAACGACACCAATGGCGTCACGCTTGACGTTGTTCAGCCCCGGGGTGGAGTCGTTGAGCTTCTTGGAGTCGCTCATTGTCTGGTAGCCACCTTTCAGTAGAGGTGCCCTACGCATCGCTCGTTGCGATCCGCCGAGCATCACCATGTGCGGATAATGATCTTATTAATCATAACTTGGCAACATGGCGCAGATCACAATTTCCGCGGAATGCCATAAAGAAAGCCACACACCATGGGCGGTGTGTGGCTTTATGCAGCCGAGAGGAAGATTACTTCTCCGGCTTCACCAACGGGAAGAGCACGGTCTCGCGGATGCCAAGGCCCGTGAAGGCCATCAGCAAGCGGTCCAGACCCATGCCGGTACCGGCAGTCGGCGGCATGCCCTGCTCCATCGCCTGCAGGAAGTCCTCGTCGAGAACCATGGCCTCATCGTCGCCACCCGCAGCCAGGCGTGCCTGGTCCTCGAAGCGCTCGCGCTGGATGACCGGGTCAACCAGCTCGGAGTAGCCCGTCGCCAGTTCGAAGCCGCGCAGGTAGAGGTCCCACTTCTCGGTCACGCCGCGCTCGGTGCGGTGCTGGCGCACCAGCGGGGAGGTCTCGACCGGGTAGTTGTAGACGAACACCGGGCCCCACAGCTGGTCCTCGCACAGGAACTCCCAGATCTCCTCGACGAGCTTGCCGTGGCCCCAGCCGCCGTCCTTCGGGACCTCCAGGCCGATGACCTTCGCGAGTGCCTTGAGCTCCTCGACGGTGGAGTCGACGGTGACCTCCGGCTGATCCGGGAACTTCTCGGCCAGCGCCTTATTCAGAGACGGGTAGACCTCGATGACCGGCCACTCGCCGCCGAGGTCGTACTCGGTGCCGTCGTGCATGGTCAGCTTGGTGGTGCCGAAGACCTCCTCGGCGACCTCCTGGATGACCTCGCGGGTCATCGTCGCAGCGGTGTTGTAGTCCCCGTACGCCTGGTAGGTCTCCAGCATCGCGAACTCCGGGCTGTGGGAGCGGTCGATGCCCTCATTGCGGAAGTTGCGGTTGATTTCGAAGACGCGGTCCAGACCACCGACGACGGCGCGCTTGAGGTACAGCTCCGGCGCGATGCGCAGGTAGAGGTCGATATCCAGCGCATTGGAGTGGGTCACGAACGGACGAGCCGCGGCACCGCCGTGCAGGGTCTGCAGCATCGGGGTCTCGAGCTCGTTGAAGCCACGACGCTCCAGGGCGTGGCGCAGGGCGCGCATCACCTTGATGCGGGTCATGGCGTTCTTGCGGGCTTCCTCCCGCATGATCAGGTCGGTGTAGCGGTGACGCACACGGGCGTCCTCGCTCATCTCCTTGTGCGCGACCGGCAGCGGGCGCAGCGCCTTGGCGGCCATGGTCCACTCCTGGGCCATGACGGAAAGCTCACCGCGGCGGGAGGAGATCACGCGCCCCTTGGCGAAGACGATGTCGCCCAGGTCGACCTCCGCCTTCCAGCGGTCCAGTGCTTCCGCGCCGATCTCTGCCTGGGAGAGCATAACCTGCAGCTGGGTGCCGTCGCCGTCCTGCAGGGTGGCGAAGGCCAGCTTGCCGGTGTTGCGGACGAACATCACGCGGCCAGCCACGCCGACGACGCTGTCCGTTTCCTCACCGACGTCGAGGAGAGTCGCCCCCTCCGGAAGAGCGGCGAGCTTCTCCGCAGCCTCCGGATCGTCCTCCTTGGGCTTAACTGCCCACTGCTGACGAACCTCCGCCAGCGAGTGAGTCCTGGGAACTTCTACTGGATAAGCCTGACGGCCCTCGTCAAGGATGCGCTCGCGCTTCTCGCGGCGAACGCGCATCTGCTCGGGGATTTCATCATTGCTGGTGGATGGATTCTTTGTAGTCACCCCACCAGACTACTGCATCGCCGGTACACGCCCGTGAGCGGTTCACGGACGCAGATTACCCCATCGATGGCACGGCAAACGGGGCTCGGCCCACCATTGGCCGAGCCCCGCGATACCCCTGCAAGATGCAGGCCAGTTTTAGCTGATCAGCCAGTCGTTTGGGCTGAAGAGCTCAAAGGCGACCTTTTTCGGAGCCAGCGCCTGCTCGCCACCGGCGATCTGCTCGCGAATGTCCTGCAGGAAGGACGTTCCACCACACAGGTACCAGTGCGCGCCGGTTGGCAGTACGCCCTCATCCATCAGTTCCCCGAGATTCATGCGCTGACCGCTCTCCCGGTAGAAGAGCTTGTAGGTGGCACCGATCTGCCCGCTCAAACTCTCCTGCAGATCGCGCTGCGCGTGGTCCTGGGCAGAGGAGTCAGCGTGGAGCACCACGACCTTGCGCTCAGACTTGGCGGCGGCGAGGGCGGACAGCATTCCCACCATCGGGGTGGAGCCGATGCCCTGGGAGACGAGCACCACCGGGGCGCTTGAATCGTCCAGCACCAGATCACCGGCCGGCAGGGTGGCGTCCACACGATCCCCATCCGAGAGGGAGTCCATCAGGAAGGAGGACACCTCACCGTCGCGCTGGACAGCGATGCGGATGCAGCCAGCCCCCTTGTCGACGTCGACGAGGGAGTACTGACGCAGCTGGCGAGCCCCGTCAGGCAGTCGAACACCGATGGAGGTGTACTGGCCGGGGAGGGCGTCCATAAACTTCTCCGTCATCTCGTCCGGACGGAGGGTAAATTCCATCGCCTCGGCGGGCAGCTGCTTGCGGGAGACAATCTCGGCCGTGGTGAAAACCTCACCGTCAGCGACTCCCGCGGAGCGGTAGAGCTCGCGCTCGTAGTCGATGAGGACCTTGGCCATAAGCCAGTAGACTTCGTCCCAGGCTGCGGCAACCTCGGGGGTGACGACGTCTTCACCGAGCACCTCGACGATGGCGGCGAAGAGGTTGTCGTGAACGATGGGGTACTGATCTTCCACGATCCCCAGGGATACGTGCTTATGGCCGATGCGGGAGAGCATGTCCACCGGATCCGGTGCGTTATCATCCACGAGCATTGCAGCAAAGGTCGCGATGGAGGCAGCCAGTGCCTTCTGCTGCTCCCCGGACTTCTGGTTGCCACGATTGAAGGTATCGGCGATCAGCTCAGGGTGGGCGGCGAACATCTTCTCATAGAAGATGGGGGTGATCTTCGTGATGTTCGCACCAACGAGCGGGAGGGTCTGCTTGATGATCTCGGCATTACCTGGGGTTAGGCGGCCACGGGCATTGGCTGGGGTCTCGGCGATGAACATTGCGAATCATTCCTCCTCAAAACTCCCCGCAGGGATGTTAAGTCGTGGGCTTTGCCTTGAGCGTTGGAGCGCCGAGTGGCACGGGCCCGCCGGAGGCTCCGGCGGCGAGCCCCTTCGTCGCGGAGACAAGATCGCCGACGGTATCCCCGTCGAGAGTGGCGAAGAACGCCTCCTGTGCGGCAGCAAGCCGGCGACGCAGCGCGCAGTCGTGGCGAGCGAGGGGGCATTGCAGCGCCCCCTCGCAGTCGACGACTTCCCTGTTGCCTTCGAGTTGGCGCAGGAGTGCGCCGACGCTCGCACGCATGCCCTGTTCAGTGATATGCACCCCGCCGTAACGCCCGCGGATGGATTCAAGCAGCCCGTCGCTAGTCAGCATGTTCACGACCTTCGCGACGTGGTTTCGCGAGGCGTTGAGCTGGTCCGCAAGGTCCTGAATCCGTACCGGCGAACGATCGGCAGCATCCACTGCCTGGGTGGCACCGAGCACCATCAGTACGCGGAGCCCCAGGTCAGCGAATGTTGTGAGTTGCATAATTCCAACCTATCTAGAAATCCCTTAAAGATGCATCTGTAATACATCTTTTATGGTGTGGTGTTAAACACAGTCACAGATAGCGTCAAAGCCCGCCACGCACCCTTGGCGTAGGCGGGCTTAGAAGAACACCTTCTCGGGCGCTACTCCCCCTCCGGGTGGCGCGGGTCCTTCAGACCACTGCCGGCCGGGGCGTGGGCCGGGTCCTCCCCCAGCTCAACCTGCTTATTGTTCTCGTCGACGAAGATCACCCGCGGGTGGTAGTCCCCCAGCTCGGCATTGTCGAAAATGCCGTAGCCGATGATGATCACCAGGTCGCCAGGGCTGATCAGGCGGGCAGCTGCGCCGTTGATACCGATGACCCCGCTGCCCCGCTCGCCGGTAATGGCGTAGGTGGTCAGCCGGTTGCCGTTATCGATATCGACGATGTCGATTTGCTCGCCCTCGAGGATGTCGGCGGCGTCCATCAGGTCTGCGTCGATGGTGCAGGAACCCACGTAGTGCAGGTCGGCCTGGGTGACCGTCGCGCGGTGGATCTTTGACTTCAGCATGGTGCGGAACAAGGGATGAACCTAACTTTTTCTAGCTCTGGGGTGCGTCATCGGGAGCGGCAGGGGCGGCAGCATCGGAGCCGCCTGCGCCCTGCTCGGGGTCCAAGTTCTTGAACCCTACACCAATCGGCACGCCAACATTATCGATCAGCCGGGTGCTGCCCACGCGAGCGGCAACCAGCAGCCGGGCGTCCCCGGTTTCCGGGGCCTCGCCGAGATCGGTGCCACGAAGAGCAAGATAGTCCACCTCGACGCCCTCGGCGTCATCGAGAATGGCACGGGCAGTAGACAGCACCGCATCCGCGCCGTCCTCGGCGACGAAGGAACCGGCCGTCAACGCTGCGGAGAGGGTGAGGGCCAGCTCGCGCTCCTCATCGGAGAGGTAGACGTTGCGGCTGGACAGCGCCAGTCCACCACCCTCGCGGACGATCGGGACGCCGTGGACGCGCAGCTCCATGTTGAGGTCGTTGACCATCTGCTGGACCAGGACGAGCTGCTGATAGTCCTTCTCGCCAAAGAAGGCGTGGTCGCAGTGAGAAATCTGGAAGAGCTTGTTGACCACCGTGAGCATGCCCGCGAAGTGGGTCGGGCGGTGCTCACCCTCCAGGATCGAGCCAGCTGGGCCGGGGTGAATCGTGGTGCGGGGGCCATTGGGGTACATCTCTCGGGCAGAGGGCGCGAAGACGGCGTCCACGCCCGCGGCCTTGAGCTTTTCGACGTCGGCGTCGAGGGTGCGGGGGTAGGCGTCCAGGTCCTCGCCCTCCGCGAACTGCAGCGGGTTGACGAAGATACTGACCGCGACGAAAGCACCCGGGACCGTCTTTGCTGCCTTGACCAGGGAAAGGTGGCCTTCGTGGAGCGCACCCATCGTGGGCACGAGGCACACCGGCTTGCCGGCCTTGCGCATTGCGCGGGTGACCTGGCTGAACTCGTCGATGGTGGTCATCAGGGTGGCCTCACCGCGGCGGAAGGGCTGGGGGTTTGCCTGCGGGTCGGCCTGGGGGCTGGGCTGATTCTTGGTCATGCGCCTTAGGTTAGTCCACCGGGTAGACCGTGCTCGCTGCGGTAGGCCATGAGCGCCCGCTCGACCTCCGGGGAGCCGGCTGCCTGGGCGGTGCGCTCGGCCATCGGCAGATAGCGCAGGTGCAGGTTGTGGGAGTTCGGGTCGGCGGACTCGTCGGAGAGCTGGCGCAAGGCCTCCAGGTGGGCGAGGACGGCGGGGGCGTCGTCGCGGGAGGCGGGGCCGGTCAGGGCACCCAGGTGCTCGCGCAGAGTGGCGTCTGCTCCGGCCCGGACGATGGAGTTGAGCAGCAGCCGGGCCTCGCTAGACTCCCCCTCCCCCGCGATGGCGGCCGGGGTGTTTGGCTTATCGAGCACCGCGTTGAGCATAGAGTGGGCGTCCGAGATGAGGGTGACCAGGTGATTCGCGGCGTGCGCCATGGCGGCGTGATAGGCCGGGCGGCGATCTTCGGCGATGTGGACGGCCACGCCGCCGAGGGATTGGACGAGGAGTTCGCCGACCGCCTGGCCGACCTCGGAGTCGGTGGTGACACCCCAGCCGCAGCCCAGCAGGTTCTCGGTGTCCTGAGGCGTGCCCACGAAGCCCATCGCGGGGTGCAGGGCCAGCGGGAGCGCGCCCTCATCGGTGATGGGCTGGAGCACCTGGCAACCATTGCGGCCGGAGGTGTGCATGACCATCTGGCCGTCGCGCACGGTGCGGGCGACCTCGGCGGCGACCTCTGGGAGCACCGGGTCCGGCACGGCGAGGACCACCAGCTGGGCCATCGCGGCCTCAGCCGCTGACACCAGCGGAATGTTCGGAACGCGCTGGGCGGCCCGCGCCTGGGAGCGCTCGGAGTGGGCGTGGATGCCGTGGACGTGGTGCCCGGCCCGGGTGAAGGCCTCGGCCAGGGCGAGTCCAACGGCGCCGGCAGAAATAATCCCCACGCTCAGGCGTGGGGGTTGGCGATCAATCATGCTGAATCTTTGGGTCGCGGTGCAAGCTCTTTGAAGTCGCGGAGCGGGCTAGTTCTTGTCGTTCTGCTGGAAGCGCTTCATCAGCTCCGCAACGGTCAGGCCCTTGGCGTTTTCGTCCGCGCGGCGGCGGCCGGCGCGGTACTCGTGGGCACCGCCCTGCTCGCCCTGCTTCGCCTGCGGAGCAGCCGACTTCTGTGCCGACTCGCTGGCCTGCTCGGAAGCGGCCTGGCTCGGCTCGTAGGAGCGGAACGCCGGCTCGGTGCGCGGTGCAGGCTGGGCTGCGCGCTCCTGCTGGGGAGCCTGTGCTGCCTCGCGCCGTTCGTGCTGGCCACGGCCCGCGGCCTTCGGCTCAGCGGCCTCGGAGCCACGGTTCGCTGCGGCCTGCGCGCCGGAGGCACCCGACTGGGCGCTGCTGGAGGAGCTGGAGTCCACGACGATTGGGATCTGCGTGGTCTCCTCGGTGTTGTCCCCGGTCCACTTCACGGCGGCGAAGCTGCCGGTGGAGAATGCCGAGGCGCGGCGGTCGGAGCTCGGCTCGCTGTTGTGGCCAAGCGTCGGGGACCCCGCGGAGGAGGCAGCGCGGGCGGACGCGCCCGGCTGGCTGCTGCGCGCCGCGCGCTTCTTGGCCTGCTCAGACTGCGGCTGCTTCCACTCAGCCTGCCCGGACGTACCGGTCTGGTAGCGGCGGTCGGCCGGCTGCGACCCACCCCGGTCCAGCTCGATGATGCGCTCGGCGCGGGCGCGCACGGCGGTCTGCTCGTCGTC
Source organism: Corynebacterium sp. UMB4614 (assembly GCF_030217065.1). Lineage (NCBI taxonomy): Bacteria > Bacillati > Actinomycetota > Actinomycetes > Mycobacteriales > Corynebacteriaceae > Corynebacterium > Corynebacterium sp. UMB4614. The sequence continues at coordinate 65,514 of NZ_JASONC010000010.1, read as the reverse complement.
CAGCTCCTCGCCGGACATCTCCGCGAGCTGCGCCCGCAGGGAGATCAGCTCGTGGCGCAGCTGCTCCAGGTGCTCATCGCGCTGGTTGCGCAGCTGGCGGGTGTAGTTCTCCTTCAGCGCCGCCTCGCGCTGCTGGTGGCCCGCGACCTCGCGCTCCATCTCTGCACGGTGTGCCCGCTCCAGGGTGTTCACGCGCTTCTGCTCGGCGCGCAGCGCGCTGGAGTACTTGGAGACCAGCACGATGCCCAGGAACGCGGCCCACAGCGCGGCGATGACCGCGATCTTCAGCCACAGGTCGGAATCCAGGAACAGCATCAGGATGCTGGCGATCAGCGCCAGCACCACGAGCAGCACCATCAGTACGCGCGGCCCGCTGTTCTGCCCGTCCGTCTGCTCGGCGCCGCCCGCAGCGGCGTTCTGGCTCCAGTTCTCCCGATTGCTCATGCTGGTCACCTTACCTGTTGACGCTGTTATTCACCGGGCACCCCGCCATCTTCCGGTGGTGTGAGGCAGTTCTGTTCCAGCCATTTGCCCGCCACCGCGGCCAGTGCCCCGCCGAGCATCCCGACAATCGCGCCCGGGGCGTCCTCCTGCGCGACGACGAGGTGTCCGGCGTTGAAGACCAGGAATATGACCATCCCGCCGTAGGCACCGGCGAAGATCGCGCCGATCCACGCGACGGCCTGGCCGAGCACCCCGCTGAACGCGACCGTCATCGGGTTGACCTGGCTACGGTCCAGGCCGATGGCGTTGTCCTGCAGCTTCTTGCGCATGATGAAGCCCTGCACCCCGCAGATGATCGCGGCGATCCACAGCACGCTGCCGGTCGCCAGTTCGATGCGCGGGAAGTGGGCGTAGAAGCCGAGTGCGGTCACCCACGCGAACGCGGCGGCGATCACTGCTGCGATCACCAGCGCCGTGGGCGCGACCTGCTTCATCTTCTTCATGTTTTTCAGTCTACCCAGGGCTCGTCGCGGTTCCTGGGCTCGTTGCCGCCGTTTTTTAGGACGTCAACCCCAGCCTCCCCGGGCGTGGCTGGACTGGTCAGCAGCGCCCCGAGCTGGGTGATGCCTGCGGTGTCCTCTTCGGGCAGCTGGGCCAGCCACTCACCGACCGTGGCGGTTGCGGCCGGCCCTGCCGGGGAGCCGGGCACGCGCGGCAGCGGGTCCTCCGGGGCGATCTCTGCCCAGGGCACGAGCACGAATCCCCGGGCGGTGGTGTACGGGTGCGGCAGGATCAGCTCCTCGCCCCAGCACCCACCGGAGATCACCGGCTCGCCGGTGGCGGCGTCGTAGGCGGCCAGCAGGTCGAGGTCCACGGTGCGCGGCCCCCAGTGCTGGAGGCGCACCCGACCGCCTTCGTTCTCGATGTGCTGGCAAGCGTGCAGCAGATCGAGGGGCTCTAGTTCGGTGGCCACGAGAATCACGGCGTTGCGGAATTCTTCCTGGGTGACCACGCCCCACGGCGGGGTGGCGTAGACCTGGGAGGCTGCCAGCAGCTGGGTGCCGGGCAGATCGAGCACGGCGCTGGCGGCCGCGCGGATCATGGCTTCCGGGCTGCCCTGGTCGCCGGGCATATTACTGCCCAGCCCGATGGCCACCCGCCAGCCGGCGGTGTTGCTCGCCACGGTCTTACCTGCCTCGTTGCTGCTTGAGGTTGCGGCGGGCAACCACCCGCACGTCGCTGAAGTGGTGCGGGATCGGGGCCTGTGGTTTGTGCACGGTGACCTCCGCAGCATGTGCCCCGCCGAGGGCGATGATCCGGTCAGCGATGGTGGCGGCGAGTGTTTCGATCAGGTCGAAGCGCTCCTGCTCCACCACGGCCACGGCGATGTCTGCCAGGTCCACGTAGGAGATCGTGTCGGCGAGGTCATCCGAGGCCGCGGAGGCGGCGAAGTCCGTCCAGACGACGATGTCCACCTCGAAGTTCTGGCCCTCGTCCTTCTCGAAGTCGTGGACCCCGTGGTAGCCATAGGCCTTCAGGCCCATGAGTTCGATGCGATCAGCCACGGCGCGCTCGCCACCCTTCTGCCACCGCCGGGCCGTCGCCCAGGCGGGAGTAATAAGCCACGTCCACCGCGGCCCGGGAGGGGGCCACGTTGTTCACCCGCACCGCCCAGGAGCCCGCCTGGGCTGCCAGCGCGGAGACCGCCGCGGTGGCGTCGTCCGCCGTCTCCGGGGAGCCAGGGAGGCCGTCGCTGGCAGGGCGCAGGGCGGTGAGGAAACGCTTACGGCTGGCGCCGATCAGCACGGGGAAACCCAGCTCGTTGAGCTGGCCCATCGCCCCCAGGAGCTGCCAGTTATCCGCCGGGGACTTCGCAAACCCGATGCCGGGATCCAGGATGATGTTCTCCTCTTTCACCCCGGCGGCGAGTGCTGCGTCCACTCGGCGCAGCAGCCAGTCGCGGACGGCGGTGACCACATCCACGCCGGTGCCCGCGCTCTGATCCGCGTAGCCTTCCGCGCCTTCGAAGCGGTCGGTCAGCCAGTGCATGAGGCAGATCGGCAGGCCGGTCTCGGCGGCGACGGGGAGCATGTCCTTGTCCGCGAGGCCACCGGAGACGTCGTTGAGGATGTCCACCCCGGCCTCCGCAGCGGCGAGTGCGGTGGCGGCGCGCATGGTGTCCACGCTCGTGGTGATACCCAGCGCGGAGAGCTCCGCGATCACGGGGGTCACGCGCCCGCGTTCGATTTCCGGGTCAACGCGCTGGGCGCCGGGGCGGGTGGATTCGCCGCCGACGTCGATAATGTCCGCGCCCGCGTCAACCATCTGCTGGGCATGGCGCACGGCGGTGGCGGTGTCCGGGTTGGAGCCCCCGTCGGAGAAGGAGTCTTCCGTGACGTTGAGGATCCCCATCACCTTGGTGCGCGGCGGGGTGGCCGACTGGTTCTGCTGGGTGCTCTTCTCCGGCGTGGTCGGCTGGTCAGGCTGAGTAGACTGTGCAGGCTGCATCATCAAGTCTTTCTAGGGTTGGTTCCCGCAGGGTTCGCTGTTGGTGCGCTTGGCCCGGGCGCTAGTGCTGGGGTTCTAGTTCCCGCGGATCAGCGCCATGGCCTCGGCGCGGGTGGCGGCGTTGTTCTGGAAGCCGCCGCGCACGGCGGAGGTCACGGTGTTCGCGCCCGGCTTGCGCACCCCACGCATCGCCATGCACAGGTGCTCGGCCTCGATAACGACGATCACCGCGGAGGCGTCCAGCCGTTCCATCAGCGCGTCGGCGATGGAGGTGGTCAGGCGCTCCTGGACCTGCGGGCGGCGGGCGAAGCCCTCCACCAGGCGGGCCAGCTTGGACAGCCCGGTGACCTTCCCGGAACGCCCCGGGATGTAGCCGATGTGGGCGTGGCCGAAGAAGGGCACGAGGTGGTGCTCGCAGGTGGAGTAGAACGGGATGTCCTTGACCAGCACGAGCTCCCGGTGGTCCTCGTTGAAGGTGGTGTTGAGCACCTCGGTGGGGTCGGTGCCGAGGCCGGAGAAGACCTCCTCGTAGGCGCGCGCCACACGGGCCGGGGTATCGGCCAGCCCTTCGCGGTCGGGGTCCTCCCCCACGGCGATGAGCAGCTCGCGGACGGCGGCTTCGGCGCGCTCGCGGTCGAAGTGCCTCGTCGACTCAGACGTGGTCGAATCAGGCTTTGTCGAATCAGCCATGTCGGTGTTCGCCGCCTTCCTTAGTTCTTCTCTTCATCGCTGGGGTTGTCATCATTCGGCCGGGAGTGATGACGCCCACCCGACTCACCCCAGTCACTACCGTCGCCGTAGGCGCTGGTCCCTGGGTGCTGCGCGGGGTCGCGGCGGGCGTGGCGCCCGCCGTTGTACGGCTCCGGCGCTGGGCTACCCGGCGTTGGGTTCTGCTGCTCCGGACTCTCTGGCTCTGCCGCATCCGGGCCAGAAACATGCGGCGCGGGCTCACCGGCGGCCGGGGACTCCGAGACACCCTGCCCGCCGGCCTCAGTGACCGGGCGGATCTGGGTGGTCGGGGCGTCGTCCGAGGTCCACGGGTTATCCGGGCGCTCGTGCTCCGGCAGCTCGAAACCGCGCTGAGGCTCCTGGTTGGCCTCCTGCTCACGCTCCAGCTGCTTGACCTGCTCCTGCTGTTCCTGCTTGCGCTTTTCGATGCGCGCACGGCGGGCAGCGGAGAAGTAATCCTTGCGCTTCGGCGGCTCCTCGCCGCGCTCCTTTGCCAGCTCGACCGGGGTCTTCACCGGCTCGCGGTAGTCCTTCGGACGGTCCATATCCTGGCCCGGGAAGATCTCGGAGACCTCGCGCGGGGTGATGCCATCGAAAATGGCCTCCAAGTCCGGGCGGCGCAGCGTCTCCTTCTCGAGCAGCTTCTCCGCCAGGGTGTCCAGGTACTCCCGGTGCTCACGCAGCACCTCGTAGGCAATGTTCTGGGCCTTGTCCATGAGCATGCGGACGTCCTCGTCCACCAGCGCGGCGACCTTCTCGGAGGGGTGGAACTGGCCACCGCCGCCGCGGCCGACGAAGGGGTCGCCCTGCTCCTCGCCGAACTTCACGGCACCCACGCGCGGGCTCATGCCGTACTCGACGACCATGGCCTTGGCGATCTTCGTGGCCATCTCGATATCCGCGCTCGCACCGGTGGTCGGGTTACCGAAGACCAGCTCCTCGGCGGCACGCCCGCCCATCGCGAAGACGAGGCGAGCAAAGAGCTCGGAGCGGTTGTACATGCCCTTGTCGTCTTCCGCGGCGGTCATCGCGTGTCCGCCGGTGCGCCCACGGGCCAGGATGGTGACCTTGTAGACCCGCTCGATGTCCTTCATCGCCCAGGCCGCCAGCGTGTGGCCGCCCTCGTGGTAGGCGGTGACCTTCTTCTCATGCTCGGAGATGATCTTCGAGGTGCGGCGCGGGCCACCCACGACGCGGTCGGTGGCTTCTTCCAGGGCATCCCCGGTGATGACGTTGCCGTCCACACGGGCGGTCAGCAGCGCGGCCTCGTTGAGAACATTCTCCAGGTCCGCGCCGGACATGCCAGCGGTGCGCTTGGCCAGGGAGGCCAGGTCGACGTCCGGTGCCAGCGGCTTGCCCTCAGCGTGGACGCGCAGGATCTGCTCGCGGCCCACCAGGTCCGGGTTGGTCACCGGGATCTGGCGGTCGAAGCGGCCCGGGCGCAGGAGTGCTGGGTCGAGCACGTCCGGGCGGTTCGTCGCGGCCATGAGGATCACGCCCTCGCGGCCGTTGAAGCCATCCATCTCCACGAGCAGCTGGTTCAGGGTCTGCTCGCGCTCGTCGTGGCCACCGCCCATGCCGGCGCCACGCTGGCGGCCGACGGCGTCGATCTCGTCGACGAAGATGATGCAGGGCGCGTTTTCCTTGGCCTGCTTGAACAGGTCGCGCACGCGGGAAGCACCGACACCGACGAACATTTCCACGAAGTCGGAGCCGGAGATGCTGTAGAACGGCACCCCGGACTCACCGGCCACCGCGCGGGCCAGCAGCGTCTTACCTGTGCCGGGCGGGCCGTAGAGCAGCACGCCGCGCGGGATCTTCGCGCCGAGCTTCTCGTACTTCCCTGGGTTGGAGAGGAAGTCCCGGATCTCGTCGAGCTCCTCGACGGCCTCGTCCGCACCGGCGACGTCGTCGAAGCGGGTATCCGGGTTGTCCTTCTGCAGGTCCTTGGCGCGGGACTTGCCGAAGCCGAAGGGGCCCATGCCCCCGCCGCCCTGCATGCGGGTGAGCATGAAGAACAGCAGGCCGAAGATCAGCAGCATCGGCAGGAGCATCATCAGCAGCCCGCCGATGAAGGAGTCCTGCGAGACGTGAGTGTCGAACTTCTCCGCCTCGGAGCCCTTCACCGCATCGAAGATCTGCTGGCTGGCTCGGGCCGGGTACTGGGTGGTGATCTGCTCGATCCCATCCTTGCCCTCGACCTCGATGGGCTTCTTCAGCTTCAGCTGGACCGTCTGTTCGCGGTCCTTGATCTCGGCTTCCTTGACGTTCTTGGCGTCGAGCTCCTTGATCGCGATGGAGGTATCGACCTTGTCGAAACCACGGTCGCTGTCCGTGAGCACGCCAAAAGCGTAAATAGCGATGAGGGCGGCGGCGACAATCCCCGCGATCCTCAGGACCTTGTTCTTGTCCATATTTCCCATCAGTTAGTTGTGCCCGCGCATTGTTTCGCCAGCGCTACTCGCGGACGTCCGGGCGCTGGCTGAAGGTGCGTGAACGCTCTATTCGTACACTTCCGGCTTCAGGGTGCCGACGAATGGCAGGTCGCGGTAGCGTTCGGCGAAGTCCAGGCCATAGCCCACCACGAACTCGTTCGGAATGTCGAATCCGACCTCAATGAGGTCCTCGATCTCGACCTTGACGGCCTCTGGCTTGCGGAAGAGTGTCACGACGGACAAGGAGCGCGGCTTGCGGTTGGTGAGGTTCTTCATCAGCCAGGACAGGGTCAGGCCGGAGTCGATGATGTCCTCGACGATCAGGACGTCGCGGCCCTCGATGTCGCGGTCCAGGTCCTTCATGATGCGGACGACGCCGGAGGAGCTGGTGGAGTTGCCGTAGGAGCTGACGGCCATGAACTCCAGCTGGTTCGGGATCTCCAGCTCGCGGGCGAAGTCGGTGATGAAGAAGACCGCACCCTTGAGCACGCAGACGAGGATGAGGTCCTCCGGGGCGTCGCGGTAGCGCTCGTCGATGGCGGCAGCGAGTTCGCGGATGCGGGAGTGGAGGGTGTCCTGGTCGATCAGGACGGCTTCCAGGTCGTCACCGTAGGGGTGGGCCGGGATGTCGGTGCTCTTCTTGGTCCAAGTCGAGTTCTGATCAGTCATGTGCTCGTCGATCCTTTGGGTGCTTGTGTGATTCTTCCGCCACGAGGCGCAGGACGCCGCCGCGCCGCGCCACCACCAGCCGGGTGCGGTGTTGCCCGGTGGGCGACACCTCCGCTGGTGGCGGGCTCGGCGGGTGGGCGCGGCCTCTGCCTAAAGCCTCATAACCGTTCATTGTATGCCACGGGACGGACACGCCGCCTTGCCCGGCCCAATCCGTGACGAGGGCGTCGATGCGGCTCAAGTGGGAGTAGGTCAACGGCCCGGTTTTTCCCGCGAGCCAATGGCGGATCACGCGGCGCCGGAGGGCGTCGGACAGCTCGGCGAGTGGGGCGCAGGCCAGCTCGGCGGTGGCGTGCGGACGATCCCCGGCGTGCTCACGGTTGTCGGCTTGCTCGTGACCCTCGGCGTGCCCGTGGCTGCCGGCTTCGGCGATAAGCCGGGTGTATTCCGCGTGGGCGGCGGCCTCCAGGTAGTCGGAATCCTCGCGCAGCAGCCGGGCGGTGCGGGTGAGGGAGTCGGCCACGCCGGGGCCGAGGATCTCCTCCAGCAGGGGCAGCAGCTCCTGACGGACCCGCGATCGGCGAAAGCGGGGGCTGGCATTGTGCGGGTCAGACCAAAAGCTCAGCCCGGCGCGGTGGCACGTGGCCTCGGTGTCCTCTCGCGTGCTGTCCAGCAAGGGGCGGCCGAGCCACCCGGCCCCCGCAGCAATGGCCGGGTGCTCGTTGCCGGCCTGTTGCTCGCCATTATCCGAGCGCTGGTGGGTGGCCGTCGTGATGGGGCGCAGCCCGGCCAGCGCACCCGTCCCGGAACCACGGGCCAGGCCCAGCAACAACCCTTCCGCGTCATCGGAGGCGGTGTGCGCCACCAACAGTGGCCGCCCCGCAGCCGCGGCCCCGAGCGCGCGGTAGCGGGCCTCGCGGGCGGCGGCCTCATCTGCACCCGGCCCGCCGGGGACATCGATGGTGAGGACCTGGGCCGGGATGCCGATCTCCTCACAGTTCTGCGCCGCGGTGGCGGCGACCTCGGCGGAACCTTCCTGCAGCTGGTGATCCACCACCAAGGCGCGGAAGCTCGCCCCCGGCAGGTCTTTCTTGGCGATCCCGGCGGCGGTATAGGCCAGCGCGAGGGAGTCCGCACCCCCGGAAACCCCCAGGTAGACCGGCCCCTCGGCCAACTGCGCGGCGTGCTCCGGATGCGTTGTGCGCAGCCCAGCGAGCCAGGCGCGGAAGTCCGCTGCGGTGCTCACGGTGTTCCTCCTCCCCAGGGCCTGGCCCCAGTCACCCTGCGTGGCCGTTGCCGAGAAAACTAGAGCCGATACACGGCGGCGGCCAGCCGGTCGAGGGCTTCGCGCCCGTCGCCGACGTCGGCGGGAGTATTGGACAGGAAAGCGAAACTCAACGGGCGGCCGGACTTGGTGACCACCGTGCCGGCCAGGGCATTGACCCCGTCGAGGAAGCCGGTTTTCGCGCGCACCCACCCGGCTGCGTCCTCGGCCCCGCTGCCCGCCAGGTAACGGTTGCGCAGCGTGCCCTCCGCACCGGCGACCGGCAGGTCCTGCTGCAGGGCGTGCAGCTTCTTGCTGCCCAGCGCGGAGTTCAGGTTGTGGGCGCTCAGGCGGTTGTCCTCGCTCATGCCGGAGGTGTCGTGCAGCACCGCACCTTCGGTGTCCACGCCGTTGTCCTTCAGCACCTTGAGCACGCCCTCGGTCGCGCCCTTGAAGGTGCCCGGCAGGTCCTGGCTGATCGCCACCTCGCGGCCGACGGCCTCTGCGAGCATGTTGTCCGAGTGCAGCATCATGTCCCGCAGTCGGGTACTCAGTGGCGCGGAGAGCACCTGCCCCAACGCTTCCTCAGCGGAAGGGTGGGCCGGACCCACGGGATCATCGGAAACCTCGAGCTTCAGTTTCTTGTTCTTGAGCTTCTCCCCCAGCCCCATGTCCTCGGCGAGCGCCTGGGCCACGTCCCGGGCTGGGGTGTTGCTGCGGGCGGAGTAATTTTCCGTGGGGATGATGCGGCCGGCGTCGATCATCACGGAGTCCAGGAAGGTCACGTTGCCCATCCCGATCTCCACCAGGTCCCAACTCTTGTGGAAGGTGGACTTCTCCCGCATGGAGTTATCCACCGTGATCTTGGTGATCTTCTTCAGCTCCTCCGGCGGCAACGCTCGGCGAACCTGATCCGCCAGATCGCTGATGGCCGGGGCGTCCGTGAAGAAGCCGGAGCCGGGCTTGCGGGAAAGCGTAATGTCCCCCTCCCCGACGAGGATCAGCTCGCCCGGGCCACCCTTGACCACGGAGGTCGGCAGCCGATCCTGCGGCCCCTTCGCCAGCAGGGCCGCGGCGGTGGTGTACACCTTCGTCGACGACGCCGGCACCAGATGCTTGCCCTCATCGTTGGCGAACAACACCTCGCCGGTTTCCAGGTCGGTGATCTCCGCGGACAGGCGCCCCAGCTGCCGGTCCTTCGCCGCCTTCTTCACCTCAGTCAGGTCCACCGGAGTGGCGGGCGGGCTGGCCTCCACCATCACTGGTTCGTCAGGACGGGGAAGCGCTGCGGGGGCGACGTCGTAATGAGGACGCTGGGAAAGAACCACCGCGCCAGCGATAATGGCGGCGGCGACCGCGAGGAACGCCACCACCGCGAGGAGCCAGCGGCGGAAAGAGGACTTCTTCTCAGCTTCCAAAATCTAAATCCTGACAATGTGTGGGCGGCAGGGGCGGGGCAGTTAGTAGGTTCCACCTTATCCTGCGACTAGGATGGGGCCTGCATGTACGTCAGGCGCCACGAGGCGCTTCAAGCAGAACACCGATTTTAAGGATGGCGCGAGTTATGGCTCAGAGCATCGAAGTCACCATCGAGATCCCGAAGGGTTCCCGCAACAAGTACGAGATCGAGAACGGGAAGGTCTACCTGGACCGTTACCTGTTCACCCCGATGGCGTACCCGGCTGACTACGGCCACATCGACAACACCCTCGGCGAGGATGGCGACCCGCTGGACGCGCTGGTCATCCTTCCGGAGCCACTGTTCCCAGGCGTGGTTGTCAAGGCCCGCCCGGTTGGTGTGTTCAAGATGACCGACGAGGCCGGTGGCGACGACAAGCTGCTCTGCGTGCTCGACGATCCGCGCTTCGACCAGTACCAGGACGTGGACGACATCTCCCAGTTCACCAAGGACGAGATCGAGCACTTCTTCGTGCACTACAAGGACCTCGAGCCGGGCAAGGAGGCCCGCGGCGAGGGCTGGGGCACCGCTGCTGACGCGGAGAAGATCCTGGCCGACGCCATCGAGCGCGCCAAGAAGTAAAAGGCTTTAGGCTTTTAGGCCTCTTGGGACTCAGCGCCCGCTCCCCTGCTGTGGGGCGGGCGCTTTTGCATGGGCAGGGTGGATCGCGCGACAGGAGGGGTACGGGCTGCCCCACCGTCGTGGGGCAGGCGGGGTGGTGGCTAGTAGCATGGCGGGCATGAGTGACTTTGAATCCATGAGAGCAGAAGACGTCCCAGAGCACGTCCAGTTGGTGGACGTCCGCGAGGCCAATGAGTTCGCGGAGTGGCACGCCAAGGGCGCCGAGAACCTCCCGCTGTCCGAGCTGCAGCTGCGTTACGGCGAGCTGGACCTGGACCAGGACCTGTACATCATTTGCCTGTCGGGTGGCCGCTCGGCGAAGGCCTGCCAGTGGCTGGAGCTCAACGGCATCGACGCGATCAACGTGTCCAATGGCTCCATCGGCTGGCGAGATGCCGGCCGCACGATCATCGTCAACGGCGAAGAGACCACGAACCCGGCCTAAGCGCCGGCGCTGGGCGCGTGCTCCCGCACTGCTCCCGCTGCGGGTGGCTTTCAGCCACCGGTGGCGGGAGTTTCTTTATCAAAAATTCACTTTAGATTTTCCCCCAAAAGCATTTATTTACACTGCTGACAAGGATAACGTCGAAGGAACAAGGCCCTGATCGACAGAGCTAAAGGTTGCATTCCTATGAAGAAACATGCATTCATCATCGTCCTTGCGGTAGTGGCCGTCGTCGCCTTCATCTACCTTCTCGTCGCACCCCCAGCTGAGTTCTCGGCTCTGGAGGGCAGCACCCAGCTCATCATCCTGATCGTCCTGTTCATGGTCGCGGAGTTCCCGATCACCATCCTGCTGATCGAAAAGTTCGTGCGAGGCAACCGCGAAGAAGCTGCGAAACAACAGCGCACCCCGAGCTCGGATCACCTCCCCCGCCCGACCCTCTAAGGCCCAGCCTTCGCACGGGCAGCACACCCGGGAGCAACCCGCGCATCCGTGCACCTCTCACACTCCTCGCGGGCTCCGCCCCGCACGGGTGGCACGCCCGGGCCCCGCACGGTTTTGCAGAGTTTAAGGTCGCAAAACACCTGAAAACCGACCACAAACTCTGCAAAAGGCGCAATGAGGACCGGCCTTCACTACACTCTGAGCATCCGCAGCCCCTAAATCCTTCACGGGCCCGCCGTCACGAAAGAACCCGTGACGGGGTTTTTCACGTGTCCGATCCGCGATAGTGTGGAAAGCTAAAGGCTCCCAGCCATGAACCACCGACCAAACGAGAGGCCCCCATGAAGAAGCTGCTAGCGCTGAGGCTCCTATCCGTTGCGTCAATCCTGGTCCTGCTGGTGATGCTCTTCTGGGCACCACCGGCCCTCAACGACATGCCGCAGCTACAGGCCGATGTACTCATGGCGTTGATCTTGCTGTTTGCAGTCGGCTCCACCACGGCGATGGGCTTCGCCTCCTACAAGGAGGCCAAACGCAAGCGCAATCACCCCGAGCGATAGCCCGCACACACGCACCACCCATCAACCCTTAGGAAAGAGCCCCCATGAGTGAGTTTCTGTCGCTGGAACGCCCCATCGTCCTGGCGCCGATGGCCGGAGGCCCGTCCACCCCGGAGCTCGTCGCCGCCGTGTCCAACGCCGGTGGGCTCGGCATGATGGCCGCGGGTTACCTCTCCCCCGATGCGTTCCGCGAACGCCTTGCAGCAATAGAGAATCTCACCACCTGGCCCTTCGGGGTGAATATCTTCTCCCCACCGCCCCACACGGGTCTTTCCACCGCGGAGCTGCACAGTTGGCAGCGTTATCGCGAACAATTGGACGCCTACTCGGCTGTGCAGGCCTCTTTTCCGGACGCCCCTCGCAACACCGATGATCATTATGAGGAGAAGGTGCAGATCGCGCTTTCCTCCACCGCCAAGGTCGTGTCCTTTACTTTTGGCTACCCAACCCCGGAGGTCGTGGACGCCCTGCACGCCAAGCAGAAGCTGGTGGTGCTCAACGCCACGACCCCGGAGGAGATCGAGCATCTCGCGGGCACGGACTGCGACGCCATCGTGCTACAGGGCAAGGAGGCCGGTGGTCACCGGGGCACGGTGCTTTCCACCCCGGAGGCGGGCTGCGCGTACTCGCTCGCCGCGCTGCTGGCCCATGCAAAGAAAGCCACCGATAAGCCGGTGATCGCCGCTGGCGGCATCGCCACCAAGCAGGACGTGGCGGAGGCCCTGGAGCACGGCGCGGTTGCCGCCCAGGTGGGCACCCGCTTCCTCCTGGCGACGGAGGCGGGAACGAAGACTACGCACAAGCAAGCGCTGCAGACGCTCAGGGGGAGGCCAACCGTGATCACCACGGCGTTCACGGGCAAACCGGCGCGTGCGATCCGCAATGCCTTCACCGACCGCTTCCAGCCGCTGGCCCCGAGCCTGTACCCAGAGCTGCACTACCTAACCTCCGGCCTGCGCGGCACGGCGGATAAGGCCGGCGATCGGGAGTACCTGAACCTGTGGGCCGGGGAGAATTATGAACTCACGCGACCGGGGCCAGCTGCGGCGATCGTCGCGGAGCTGACTCCGTAGGAAACGAAAAAGGGAGGGCCACCCTGGTTGGGTAGCCCTCCCTTCGCTATGAGCGCGTGACGAACGCGCTGCAGTATCACGCTGCCCCGCGGGCTCCGCGGGCAGCTAGAGGGTTTTAGTCGCCGATCTGGTCGCGGCCGCGCTTGACCAGCAGCGGATCCGGCTGGCCCACGACCTCGTGATCCTTGCCGGTGTACTCGAACTTGCTGAGCACGTAGCGCATCGCGTTGATGCGGGCGCGCTTCTTATCATTGGACTTAATGGTGATCCACGGGGACTCGTTGGTGTCCGTGTAGCGGAAGGTTTCCTCCTTCGCCCGGGTGTAGTCATCCCAGCGGTCCAGAGATGCCAGGTCCATCGGGGAAAGCTTCCACTGGCGGACCGGGTCGACCTGGCGGATCGCGAAGCGGGTGCGCTGCTCCTTCTGAGTCACGGAGAACCACAACTTGGTCAGGGAGATGCCGGAGCCCATGATCATGTTCTCGAGCATCGGGACTTCGCGCATGAACTCGGCGTGCTGCGCGTGGGTGCAGAAGCCCATGACGCGCTCGACGCCGGAACGGTTGTACCAGGAGCGGTCGAAGAACACGATCTCGCCGCCGGCCGGGAAGTGCTGGATATAGCGCTGGAAGTACCAACTGGTGGACTCGCGCTCGGTCGGCTTCTCCAGGGCGACGGTGCGCGCACCACGGGGGTTGAGGTGCTCGTTGAAGCGCTTGATGGAGCCACCGGATATGTGCACCAGTGATTAGCCTAATCGTCCAGACTACACGCTGACGCCTTAATCAAGAGGTGACGGCATTTATCATATTGATATTCCGTTGAATTTCTGGATCACAATCAAGCACAAATAGATCCCAGAGGGAACCTTCTGCCATCGCTCGACACATTAACGGCTTTTACATGACTGGTAAATTCCCTAGGCACTGTCTCTTCACCTAATGCCAAATCACGCCATAGTCGAGAGACACCAGCCCCTTCCATGGCGGGTTCGTCAACGTCTTTAGCCACACATGAAAGGCTATACAAACCCCATTCAGATTCATCAAATGGGTAAGTGCCAAAGTCTCGCATATCCCTACGGAAATCTTGCATCATGACTTCGCGAATTACTTCGTCTCCCCCATGTGTAATTTCGTCAGTTACATAGAGTATCTGTGTGATCGCTCGCGCCTTATCCACTCTTTTTAAATACTGTTTATGGAATTGTTCAAGGTCAGACTCTCGAGCGAGGAAGTAAGTTGTAAAAAGCAGCGTTTCGCCAGACATATTAAATCGGATCACCGTCTACAGTGAAAGCTCCAGAATTTGTATACCTAGGCTGAGGGTAGCAGTGCCTTTTATGCACATTTTTTCCGAATTTGTTCGTGTACAAATCCGCATCTTTCTCCGCCTTTGTAGGATCTTTCGGATGATTGCCGTAAACCAACCCTACTATTGGGTTTCCCGGTTCATTCTTTACAACTTGACACTTCACTGTGTACATGCCCAGTTCATTTTTTTTCACAGCCGAAAAAGCTGGAGCTGGGCTAACGAACAGTAGTGAAAAAGCAACCGGAATGGAAATAATCCACTTGGAGGTTTTAGAAATATTTCTTAGCAAAGTTCTACCCTATCTACCTTCTCGTTTCCGCGGATGATCCATCTAACATTTGACCTGGTACCTGGAGCAATCGTATTGCAGGCGCTGTCTTTAGCCCCCAAAATAGGAGACGTGTTGGCGGTCATAATAACTTTGACTCTCATATCGGACTCGCAGTTGTTATAAACCTGGACAGCAAGTTTTTCCACCCTCGCCTCGACGCAGGATGGAGCGGTATTGGCAGAACGAGCCATCTGAGCTAAAGATGGCTTTTCTTCTACAAAACCGATGTCATATCCATGAGGAACTGAAACAGATTCTCCTTGGGATAGCTCTAAAATAGAGTAAGGATTTTCCTCCGCTTTAGGACTATCTTCAGTTGCAAACGCAGCTGGGGAAGCACAAACAGTCAGGAGAGTTGCCACCACAGTGGAGAGAATGGAAGTGCGCAATTTAGTACCGCCAATCTTCCCGCCATCGCTGTTGGCAGGAGGTCGAGAATGTAACTCCACTATAGTGGAAAGTGTACCCAGAGCTGCACTACCTAACCTCCGGCCTGCGCGGCACGGCGGATAAGGCCGGCGATCGGGAGTACCTGAACCTGTGGGCCGGGGAGAATTATGAACTCACGCGACCGGGGCCAGCTGCGGCGATCGTCGCGGAGCTGACTCCGTAGGAAACGAAAAAGGGAGGGCCACCCTGGTTGGGTAGCCCTCCCTTCGCTATGAGCGCGTGACGAACGCGCTGCAGTATCACGCTGCCCCGCGGGCTCCGCGGGCAGCTAGAGGGTTTTAGTCGCCGATCTGGTCGCGGCCGCGCTTGACCAGCAGCGGATCCGGCTGGCCCACGACCTCGTGATCCTTGCCGGTGTACTCGAACTTGCTGAGCACGTAGCGCATCGCGTTGATGCGGGCGCGCTTCTTATCATTGGACTTAATGGTGATCCACGGGGACTCGTTGGTGTCCGTGTAGCGGAAGGTTTCCTCCTTCGCCCGGGTGTAGTCATCCCAGCGGTCCAGAGATGCCAGGTCCATCGGGGAAAGCTTCCACTGGCGGACCGGGTCGACCTGGCGGATCGCGAAGCGGGTGCGCTGCTCCTTCTGGGTCACGGAGAACCACAACTTGGTCAGGGAGATACCGGAGCCCATGATCATGTTCTCGAGCATCGGGACTTCGCGCATAAACTCTGCGTGCTGCGCGTGGGTGCAGAATCCCATGACGCGCTCGACGCCCGAGCGGTTGTACCAGGAGCGGTCGAAGAACACGATTTCGCCGCCGGCCGGGAAGTGCTGGATGTAGCGCTGGAAGTACCAGCTGGTGGACTCCCGCTCGGTCGGCTTCTCCAGGGCGACGGTGCGGGCGCCGCGCGGGTTGAGGTGCTCGTTGAAGCGCTTGATGGAGCCACCCTTACCGGCGGCGTCGCGGCCTTCGAAGAGGATGATGTGCTTCTGGCCGGTGTCCTTGGTCCAGTTCTGCCACTTCAGCAGCTCGATCTGGAGGGCGCGCTTGATGTGCTCGTACTCATCGCGGCTCATGCGCTCTTCGTAGGGGTAGTCCTCGCGCCAGGTGTCGACGCGCTCGCCGTCTGGGGTGATCAGTACCGGGTCGTCTTCATCGGAGTCATCCACCATGTACCCCTCGGTGGATGCGAGGTCGACGAAGTGCATGTCTTCTTCGTTGGTATTGCTCATGCTGTGCACCTGTTTTTCGGCCTAGTGAGTGAGACTTCTACGCGTTCTATTCTACTGCTTAACAGCCCCGGGGGTGAGCCACGCCTCCCCTTAAAGTGCATTAAGAATCGCAGCTCGCGCTGGCTGGCCGCGACCATGCGGGGCGTGACGGAATGCGCAGGCAAATTTGGTGAAACCAAAAACCCCGCCACCGTGACGGTGGCGGGGTTTATTAGCTCTCGGCGAGGCTTAAATTAGAAGCCCAGTGCCTGGAGGAAGTTCGGCAGCAGGCCGATCAGCTTGGACAGTGCGCCGATCCAGTCAGCGACGTTGGACATGGTCTCGAAGAAGAAGGTTGCGTTGTTCATACGAAGAACTCCTAGAGTGTAGGCCCCCTCGCCCGAAGGCGAGTGGTGAAACTGTTTTTAGAGGGCCCCGCCGGGCAGGGCAGGGTGCGCCGCTAGAGCACTAGCGGCAAGCGGAAACCAGCGCGGTTTCCGGGGAGACTACTCAGCCTTGGAGGAACCCTTTGGCTCGACCTTGGTGTAGCCGTCGGTCTCTTCCCACTTGCCACCGAAGGACTTAGCCAGGTTGTTCAGGTTGTCCAGGTGAGCCTGCTTGCGGTCTTCACCCTCGAGGCCCTTCAGCTTGGTCCAGCCCTCTGGGTTAGCCATGTTGAAGATCGGCTTCAGGAACTCCCAGATGTTCTTCCAGAAGGTGGAGAAGTCGTTCAGGAAGGTGGTGATCATGTCGACGTTCATATGAACTCCTCGATAAGTATGACAGCCCCGCCACTTTCACGGGACCTACATTGGATCAACGCTTAGTGCGTTACGGCTCTCGATTATGGCACAGGGAATATTTATGTCAAGAGAGGATAACGATTTCCTGCCAACATGTGAAAAGGATCACATTTATAACCTTCTGCGACTTTCCATGATCGAGCATCTCCACTGGTTAACCCGCAATTAACCTGAGAAACCCACCCAGGTAACACCCACTCTGAACAGATGAAAAGCATTCCCGATAGGCGCTCAGATTTATATTTTTTACTTTCCTGAGGAACACCTGAGCATCTACGCTCGATGGGCACATACCCCGGTGCAGCACGCCACAGGGCGCCGTAACGCACCTCAGAACACCGCATGGGGCGGCTCAGCCGCTTAAGGCGAGACCCCTCCCCGACCTACCCCATCGGCACCCCAGAACGCACAAAGGCCTCCCGCCAGGAATCACCAAGATTCCCAACGGGAGGCCTTTAATACCCCTCCCCCTCAAGCGGGGGCGCAAGGAGCCCAAACGAGCCCTAGGATTCAGCAGCGGGGCTTAGCTTGCGGGCGTTTAGAAGCCGCCCATGGCGTCTGCGTCCGGCATAGCTGGAGCGTCTGGCTCCGGCTTATCCGCAACCACAGCCTCGGTGGTCAGGAACAGACCAGCGATGGAGGCAGCGTTCTGCAGTGCAGAGCGGGTGACCTTCACCGGGTCGGAGATGCCAGCAGCCAGCAGGTCCACGTACTCGCCGGTGGCAGCGTTCAGACCCTCGCCGGCAGGCAGGTTGTTGACCTTATCCTCGACAACGCCCGGCTCCAGGCCAGCGTTGCGGGCGATCTGCTTCAGCGGGCCGGCCAGGGCAGCGCGCACGATCTGCACGCCGGTTGCCTCGTCGCCCTCCAGGCCCAGGTTGTCCTCCAGGACGTGCGCGGCCTGCACCAGTGCAGCGCCGCCGCCCGGGACGATACCCTCCTCGGCAGCCGCCTTCGCGTTACGCACGGCGTCCTCGATGCGGTGCTTGCGCTCCTTGAGCTCCACCTCGGTGGCGGCACCGACCTGCAGGACGGCCACGCCGCCGGAGAGCTTCGCCAGGCGCTCCTGCAGCTTCTCGCGGTCGTAGTCGGAGTCGGCATTCTCGATCTCCTGGCGGATCTGCTTGATGCGACCCTCCAGCTGCTCCTTGGAACCAGCGCCATCGACGATGGTGGTGTCGTCCTTGGTGACAACGACCTTGCGGGCGGTACCCAGCAGCGGCAGGTCGGCGGTCTCCAGGTTCAGGCCGACCTCCTCGGCAATAACCTGGCCGCCAGTCAGGATCGCGATGTCCTGCAGCTGAGCCTTGCGGCGGTCGCCGAAGCCCGGAGCCTTAACAGCAACAGACTTGAAGGTGCCACGGATCTTGTTCACAACGAGGGTGGACAGCGCCTCGCCCTCGATGTCCTCAGCCACGATCAGCAGCGGCTTGCCGGACTGCATGACCTTCTCCAGCAGCGGCAGCAGATCCTTGACGTTGGAGATCTTGGAGCTCACCAGCAGGATGTACGGATCCTCCAGGACAGCCTCGCCACGCTCGATGTCGGTGGCGAAGTAGCCGGAGATGTAGCCCTTATCGAAGCGCATGCCCTCCGTGACGGAGAGGTTCACGCCGAAAGCGTTGGACTCCTCGACGGTGATCACGCCGTCCTTGTTCAGCTGGCCATCGCCGACCTTGTACATAGCCTCGGCGATCAGCTTGCCGATCTCCTCATCCGCAGCGGAGATGCCAGCGGTGGAGGCGATCTGCTCCTGGGTCTCGATCTCCTTGGCGTTGGCCAGCAGGTGCTCGGTCACCTTCGCGACACCAGCCTGGATGCCGCGCTTGATGCCCATCGGGTTGGAGCCGGCAGCCACGTTGCGCAGGCCCTCGCGGACCAGGGACTGAGCCAGAACGGTAGCGGTGGTCGTGCCGTCACCGGCGACGTCGTCGGTCTTCTTCGCGACCTCCTTGACCAGTTCCGCACCGATCTTCTCGTACGGATCCTCCAGCTCGATCTCGCGAGCGATGGTCACACCGTCGTTGGTGATCGTCGGTGCGCCCCACTTGCGCTCGAGGACTACGTTGCGACCCTTCGGCCCCAGGGTGACCTTGACGGCATCAGCCAGGGTGTTCAGGCCGGTCTCAAGACCGCGGCGGGCCTCTTCATCGAATGCAATCATCTTCGCCATTAGGCTTCAGATCCTCCGTTAGAGTTGGTGCGACACATGCGGGTCGAATCCAGCGCCCGCGACGGCACGGACGGGCAAGTGCCGCTCCACCCGTCCTCACTGAACTCGATCGTTCTTTTATCTGGCACTCAACCAGTGCAAGTGCTAACACCGTTTTTAGCACTCGCACCCCTTGAGTGCAAGGCTCGCAACTTTCGGAAAAGCGTTACCCTGGATCCCATGACAAATAACGCAATCCCTACCCCGAACGAGGCCCGCGCAGCCCTCGAGGCACAACTGCCCTTTATTAAGGACGCGCTGACCGAACTCATCGCTTTCCAGTCCATCCACTCCGTGCCTGAGCTCGACGAGCACAACGACGGCGCCGCCGACTGGGTCGTGCGCCAGTTCCGGGAGGTCGGGGTTCCCGTCGAGGCCTACCCCACCTCCGACGGATCAAAGTCCGTCATCGGCCTTCGGGAGCCGGAGGACGGCTACCCCACCGTCCTGCTGTACAGCCACTTCGACGTCCAGCCCGCCGGCAACATGGATGCCTGGAGCTCCGACCCATGGACCCTGACCGAGCGCGACGGCCGCTGGTACGGCCGCGGCACCGCGGACTGCAAGGGCTCCGTGAGCATGCACCTGGGCACCCTTCGCGCCCTCAACGAGCTCGCCGAGCAGTACCCGGTGCTGAACAAGGTCGGCATCCGGGTTGTCGTGGAGGGATCCGAGGAGCGTGGCGGCTACGGCTTGGAGAACCTGCTGGCCGAGCGCCCGGAGCTCTTCGCCGCAGACGTGTTCCTCATCGCGGACTCCGGCAACGACTCCGTGGGCGTGCCGAGCCTCTGCACCGCCCTGCGCGGCTCCGCGGCGGTCACCGTCCGCCTGCAGACCCTCGAGCAGCCGCTACACTCCGGCCAGTTCGGCGGAGCCGCCCCGGATGCGACCGTGGAGCTGATCAAGCTGCTCAGCACCCTGCACGACGAGAAGGGCCTGGTCGCCGTGGAGGGCCTGGCGCCGAGCACCACCTGGGAGGGCGTGGGCCCGGACGAGGCCACCTTCCGCCGCGACGCCGGCGTACTCGATGGCGTGGAGGTTTACGGCGCCGACCAGGGCTTGAATCCGAATGACCTCACCGTCGCCCGCCCGGCGATCACCGTCACCGCCATCGACGCACTGCCGGTCAAGGACGCGGTCAACGCGGTGCCGGCCGAGTCCGCGGCCGTAGTGAGCCTGCGCGTGCCACCGGGAATGGAGCCGAAGGAGTGCCAGGACCTGCTGGTCGCCCACCTGGAAAAGCACGCCCCGAACGCGAAGATGAGCATCGAGCGCGAGTCCCTGGCCGAGCCCTTCAGCGCTGACCTGACCGGCCCGGCCCTGCAGCGCCTGGCTGGCGCACTGGGTGACTCCTACGCCGCGGCTTCCGGCAAGGAGCACATGGACATCGCGGAGGTCGCCTCCGGCGGTTCCATCCCGCTGACCAATAAGTTGCTCTCCGCCCACCCGGGCGCGGAGCTGGCGCTCTACGGCCTGGCCGAGCCGCAGGCCCGCATCCACTCCGCGGATGAGTCCGTGGACCCGACTGAGATCCACTCCGTCGGTGCGGCACAGCTGCTCTTCCTCGCCCGCACGGCAGCTGAGGTGAACTAGCGCAATGGCGGAATCGGTAGCAGGCGGGGCGAAGAAGGCGCCCGCGAACGCGGGTGGTGCAGGAAAGATGGGCGGCGCTGAAAAGAAGGAAAGTACCGGACAGGCGGGCGCGGCACAGCGCTCCCCCGCGCCCGGTGACTTCTGGACCGTCCAGACCACCACCGGCGCGGTGAAGGGGCACGCGGAAACCGGTACTGCCGCATTCCGCGGCATCCCCTACGCCCAGCCACCCATCGGGTCCCGCCGCTTCCGCCGCGCCGAGCCCATCGAACCCTGGGAGGGAACCTTCGAGGCCCGCGCGGACGGCGAGTACTGCTACCAGTTCCGCAACAAGGCCACCGGTTGGATCGGTTCCGAGGACTGCCTGTGGCTGAGCGTCGTCGTGCCGCGCGGTACGGCACGGGGCAACAACACGACGAACGCGGACAGCGCCACGGACGTGGACACTGCTACGGGCGCGGAACCTGCCACGGACGCGGGCGACGCACCAGCCCCTATTAATAAGGAGCACGCGATCGACGCCACGGCGCGCCGACCCATCGCGGTTCACCTCCATGGTGGCAGCAACGTCCACGGGTCTGCGGCCGATCCGCAGCGCTCCGGCGAGCACTTCGCGCAGGCCACCGACTCCATCTACGTGGGCGTGAACTACCGGCTCGGCATGTTCGGCCAGCTTTTCTTCGGTGAAGGCTTCGACGACGAGCGCATCGACACCAACGCCGGGCTCTCCGACATCATCGAGGCCCTGAAGTGGATCCAGGCCAACGCCCGCGCCTTCGGCGGGGACCCGGAGCGCATCACGATCTTCGGCGAGTCCTCGGGCGGGGCGATGGTCACCGCGCTGATGACCAGCCCGGCCCTGGAGGGCGTGATCGCCGGCGCGATCGCCCAGTCGCCCGCAGGTGCAATGGTGCACACGCCGGAGAATGCGAAGTACTGGCGCGAGCAGGCAATGGTGGAGCTCGCCCGGATCCGCGGGCTCGTCGATAAGGAAAAAGCTAAGGCTGAGGCTAAGAGCAAGGACACAGACAAGCACAAGGACGCCGGCACTGGCGCCGAACCCGCCACCGCGACCGGCGGCCTCAGCGTCGATGACCTCTTCGACGCCACCGCCACCGAGCTGGGCGAGATCACCGAGGCCCTCGTGGCCCATAACCTCCGCTACGCACCGGGGGTCTCCGGGCCCTTCGCCCCCATCGTGGATGGCGACCTGCTGCCCAAGCATCCGCTGGCCAAGGGTGCGCAGCGCGACCTGCCCCTGCTAGTGGGTTATAACCGCGACGAGTACCGCCTCATGCGCTGGGAGCCGCTGCGCACCAAGCACCAGTGGTCGCGCACCGTCGCGCTCGCCGGGCACGTGAGCACGGATGTCGACGAACTCCTCCAGCACTACAAGGGTGTTCAGCGCCGCTCCGCCGTGGGTGAGTTCACCGGGCACGCGATCTTCGTGGCCCCGGCCTATCTGCTGGCCGAGCAGCACCCCACGGGCAAGGTGTGGTTCTACCGGCTGGACATGACCACCCCTTCCCTGGAGCTCAGCGGCATGGGCGCGACCCACGCCCTCGACCTGCCGCTGCTGTTCCGCCGGGTGGATACCAGCCGCGGCAAGCTCGCCCTCGCGCTCGGCGGGGCGAAGCAGATGAACCGCACCAGCGAGGCCATGCTGCGCCGCTGGCGGGCGTTCCTCCACGACCTCGACCCGGGCTTCGAGCGTTACCGGGGTGACACGGACGCTGTGGGAGCCGCAGCGCAGAGCGCTGAGGCGACTACTGCGGAAGGGGCCGACCCAGCCCGCCACATCCAGGTCTTCGACGGCAAGCGCTTCGATAGCGGCGAGGAGAACCAACTGCTGGAGCCCTCCCCGCGATGGAAGGCCTGGGAGAAGCTGCATATCCCGCAGGTCTGAGCGCCAGGCGTGAGGCTGGTGACGTCCTCAATATAAGGACAGGCGAGAAACAGGGACGCGGTCCGTGGGAAAACACCCCGGGTCGCGTCTCACATTATGAGATAGCATATCCCACCTATTGCACCCCCATTTGGGCCTAAAAGCTGTTGAACAACTCGCGGGGGTGAAAGGAAAGGGATATATTCATGCCCATGATCACAATTCTTCTTAAGCGAGTACCCAACCCGGGTGGAGGCGCGGACTGACCCCTCCACCACCGGGGTAACAAGCGCACACGCTTAAGAGTCGGTCCACGAACCGAACAACCGGCGCACAGGCACAACCGCCAAGCGCCACCAGGACCGACCACAACGAGGAAGAGTGACCATGAGCACCACACTGATTCGCTTCGCGAAGCCGGAGACCAGCCGCCGAGAGCACAAGAGCTACACCACCACCCCGGCGCTGCGCTCCAACTCCATCACCTTCAACGCGCAAACCCAGACGCGCATCCAGAAGCGCCGCCAGCGCACCCGCACCTTCGCCGAGGACCCATTCCGCTCCCGCTTCGGGCAGCGACTGCCCAAGGCGATGCGCGGCGAGGCCCGCGGCATGGACTGGAAGACCTTCCGGCGCTCCTACTCCCCCAACGACATCCAGGTGGAGCAGCTGCGCTCCCAGCGGAAGTCTGCGGGCAAGCGCCAGTACGAGATCAGCATCCGCGGCCTGCGCGCCGACCAGCAGGGCACCCGGGTGTCCATCACCGCGATGGGCGCATCCTCCGCAATGTCCGAGATCCTGGCTGATCACGACCTGGCCGTGGAGATCCTGAAGTTCCACCAGTACGAGATCTTCGAAGCCACCGCGACCTTCATCTTCGCCACCCATAACGGGAAGCGGACCTGGGCCGTGGGCTTCGGTGCGGACCGCGATACCTCGATCGCCAACGCGCTGTGCTCCGCCGCAGCGCTGCTGCACCGCCGCTAAAGCAAGAGCTCTATAACAAGGCCACGCGACGGCCTCAAAAATCCAAAAACCCCAGCGCCTCACCAGTGCTTTCAGCGCCCGCGGTTGCCACTCCTCAGTGGCAGCCGCGGGCGCTGTGCTGTGCGAATTAGTGCGCTCTAGTCCCGGGCGGTCTCCCGCAGCGTGCGCGCCGTCAGCTCCACCGCCGCGCGCCACGCCCTCGGCTGGGTGAAGCCCTCCTCGGCCCCCGCATCCCCTCGGGTGCGCACCCCCGGCTCCAGCGCGGCACCGGCCGCGCGGGCTGCCGCGCGCTGGCGGGCATAATCCCCGCCCGTCTCGATCAGGCGCAGCACATCCTGCAGCTCAGCCTTGCAGCCCAGCTCCTCGGCAAGCGGGGAGAGCTCCTCCACCCACCGGCGCAGCTCGTCGGTGACCATCCGCTCCGTGGTCTCCCGATCGGTGATGATCAGCGCTTTCAGACCATAGCGGGCAGCGCGCCACTTATTCTCCGCCACGTGCCACTGCTGCAGGCTCGGCAGCTCCTCGCCTGCGTCGTACATCCGCTCGAAGTACACGACCAGGCAGTGCAGGTACGCGCTGATCGCCGCGACCTCCCAGATCGCCATCGTGGAATCCGCAAAGCGAACCTCGATGGTGCCGTACTTGGACGGGCGGACGTCGAAATGCATGGAACCGGTGTGGTTAATCACGCCGGAACGGTCCTGATCGCGGTTGAATTCCTCCCACTCGTCCCAGGAGGCGAATTGATAAGGGATGCCCGCGGTCGGCAGCTGCTGATAGAGCAGGGTGCGGTTCGAGGCATAGCCGGTGTCCAGGCCCTCCCACGCCGGGGAGGAGGCCGACATCGCCAGCACGTGCGGGTAGTGCGTCATCACCGCGTTGATGATCGGCCAGACCTTCTCCTTCGAGCCCACGCCGACGTGCACGTGGATGCCCCAGATGATCATCTGCCGGCCCCAGTACTGGGTGCGCTCGATGATCTCCCGGTAGCTGCCCTTGTCGCTCATCTCTTGGTCGCCCCAGTTGGTGAACGGGTGCGTGCCCGCGGAGAACAGCTGCACGCCGATGCGGTCGGCGCAGTCCAGCAGCTGCAGCAGCTGCTCGCGCAGGTCCTCCACGGCAGCGGGGATGTTCCCGTGAACGGTGGTGACCATCTCCACGGTATTGGCCATAAACTCGCGGGTCACGCGGTGGCCCGGGTAGACCTCATCCATGAGGTCGAGCAGCTCGCCAGCCCGGGGGACCAGGTCCAGAGTCTCCGGGTCGATGAGGGCGACCTCCCACTCGAGTCCAACGGTGGGTTCAGATCCGGGAAAGTCCATCGGCCCAATCATCCCTTCGCTCGGTACAGCACGGCTGTCATATTCGGCGGTGCTGCGTGGCGCGGCTATCGCTTAAAGCCGGGGCGCGGAACCCCGGCGCGTTCTATCCCCCTATCCTTGCAGATCGCCTAGCGAGACATGTCATTCACCGTGACAACAATCACCGCACCCGGTGGCGGGCCGTCCAGAAGCTGGACGTCGCGGAGGGAATCGTCGATCTCACGGTTGCGCTCGCGGGCCTCGAGGCCGTGCTCCTTGGCGATCTGCTCGGCGGCGGCCTTCGCCTTCGCGTCCCCGGCAGGGTAGAGCACGACGGACTCGCGGAAGACGTACGCGGAATCCGGCAGGTTACCGATCGACTTCGCGTCCCACTTCTCGCCGCGCAGGCCGTCGGCAGTGCGCCCGGCCAGGCCCTCGATCGGGGAGTTGTTCAGGACGGTGACGTGGGTGGCCTCGCGGTCCTTGTCGCTCAGCGCTCCCTGGTTCTCGGCGTTCTCGGCTTCCTCGGCGGCCTTCTTCTCGGCCTCCGCCTTCTTTGCTTCCTCAGCCTTTGCATCATTGGCGGCCTTGTCGCGGGCAGCCTGACGCTCGGCGTTTTCCTTTTCCTTGGCCAGGCGCGCCTGCTCGGCAGGGCTCAGGTTGCTGGTGTCCTCGTCCCCCTGGCCGGCCTGGACGGTGCCGTCCTTGGAATCGCCGCCGTTGACGAAGCTGACCGCGCCCCAAGCGATCAGTGCGATCGCGACGGCGATGAGCACCATGGCCAGGCCGCGCAGCGGCAGACCCTGGCCGGAGCGGGCCTCCGCACCAACCTGGCCACCGGGCTCGCCAGCGGCGGCACCGGCGCCAGCCCCATCTGCCGTTGCACCCGCGGACCCAGCACCAGCGCCAGCTGCTCCGACACCGGCCGCACCAGCTACCGCGGCCCCGCCGATGCGGCGGCGCCCCGCCTCGTGGTGGCGCTGGGCCGCAGCGGCGGACTCGTCCTCGTCGTCCTCATACTCTGCGTATTCATCGCCATACTCGTCGTACTCGGCGTAGTCCCCGTGCTCGGCGTAATCGTCGCCGTAATCCTCGTACTCGGCATAGCCATCGTCGTAGCTTTCGTAGCCGTCCGCGTCATAGCCGTCCGCGTCGTAGTCGGAGTATTCCGCGTCCTCAAACTCAGCGTCGACCGGGCCCTGGTGGGCGCCGTGCTGCGGCTCCAGGTTGAGGGGGCGGTCGTCGTCGAAGTTGTCGTCGAGGGAATGGCGTGGTCGATTCGAATCAGTCACAACACAAATCTTAACTACAGTCACACCCGCCACGGGAACGGCGCGCCGAGAAACCCGCGCTATTCCGGGGTACTCACTCCTCCCGGCGGCGCAGCAGAGTGCGCACCAACACCGGATCGAAGTCCAGGGCCTCCGGCTTCTCAATCAACCGATTCAGCTGCTGGAAATAGCGCACCGGCTTCACCCCGAAGCGATCCTGGATCGCCTCCCCCTTCGCCCCCGGGTGCCGCCACCATTGCCGCTCGAACTCCAGCATGGCGCGCTCCCGCTCACTCAGAGCAGAGTTTTCGGGATTCACGGAGGCTGGCATGCTCATAAAGCTAGTGCACTTCGGCCCTTGAACGCCACGCACCCTAAAATGGTCGCCATGACTGTTCTGCCCATCGTCATCGCTGGCGATCCCGTCCTGCACAACCCCACCAACAAGGTCGGGGAACCAGACCTCGACGCCAACGGCGTCCCCACCGAGGAATTCAAGAAGTTCATCGCGGACATGCACGAAACCATGGACCGCGCCCACGGCGTTGGCCTGGCAGGCAACCAGGTGGGGGTCGCCAAGCGGCTCTTCGTCTACCACTGCCCGGACATCGACGGCCCCAACGGCGAGCAGCGCACCGAGGAAGAAATCGCTGCCCAGGGTGGCCCGATGCGCCGCGGCACCGTCATCAACCCGGTGCTGGAAACCAGCGAGATCCCGGAAACCATGCCCGATGAGTACGAGGACGAGGAAGGCTGCCTCTCCGTCCCCGGCTACTCCTTCCCCACCGGCCGCGCCGATTGGGCGCGCGTGACCGGCATCGACGAAAACGGCGAGCCCGTGACCGTCGAAGGCTACGGCTTCTTCGCCCGCTGCCTGCAGCACGAGGTCGGCCACCTGGACGGATTCCTCTACACCGACACCCTCATCGGCCGGAACAAGCGCGCCGCGAAGAAGGCCTTCAAGGCCGAGGGTTGGAACGTCGAAGGCAACCGGACCTGGCTGCCGGGGGTCGATAAGGATCCCTTCGGTCACGACGACGCCGGTTCGGCCGAAGCTTAAGGATTAGCTAGCCACCCCATGAAGGATCACTCCGCACAACAGCCAGGGACTGCCGCCGCAGCTGACAACGCGACCACGCCCCACGAGGTGGATACCGACCTCGTCGCCGCGGCCGCCGGCGCCCGGCGCGTCCCCGGCCTGGACTTCCCGCTCTCCCGCCGCACCGACCCGGTATCGGTACGCCCGGGCGTGCGGGTCGTGGTGCGCCGGGTGACGGGCCGACTCGCCGAGTCTGGCCGGCCGGAGGTCAGCGACGTCATTGGCACGCTGCTCAGCGTGGATCCGCTGGTCGTCCGCCCCGCACCCCGGAAGCGGGAGCCCAACACTGCAGCGCAGGAACCGGTGGAGATCGCGGCGGGCAGCGTCGTCGTCCTGAAAACCTTGAGCACCAAGCCGGTGCGCAACAGCGACATCCGGGCGGTGGAGGAAGCCATCGCCCACGCCTTTCCCGGCATCGAGAACACCTGGGTGGAGGGCTGGCTGTGCCGCGCGGGCGACGGAATCACCGAACGCTCCAACACCGCCGTGCCACTTGGCCCCAATGCAGCGCTGCAACCGGTGCCGGTGGAGGGAATCAAGGCCTTCTACGCCAAGCACGAGCTGCCCGCTGCCCTCATGGTGCCGGACCGCATCGGGCGGACCGCAGAGAACCTGGAGGGCACGCGCGGGCCGGAGATTATCGTCATGACCCGGGAGTTGGAAGATCTCGATGAGGCTCCGGCGCTCAGCGGTGACGCGGGCCTGGTGCACCCCAACTTCGCGGGCCAGACCCTGGAGATCGAGGTGCTGGACCAGCCCACCGAGGAGTGGCTCTCCCGCTACCACTTCCGCGGCCAACCGCTGCCCGAACATGCCCTGGAGCTGCTGCGCAAGCGCATCGACGGCACACTGGGCTTCGCGCAGGTCCGCATCGGCGGGACCCTGGCCGCGATCACCCGCGCGACAATCACCACCACCGAGGCCGGGCGCTCCTTCCTGGGCTACTCCGCGGTGGAAGTCCTGCCAGAGTTCCGACGCCACGGCCTGGCCACCTACCTGGGGCGAGTGCTGCTGCACTGGGGCGCGGGGCACGGCGCCGCAGAGGCCTACCTGGAGGTCATCGAGACCAATACCGCGGGCCGGGGGCTGTACCACGAGCTGGGCTTCTCCGAGCACCACCGGCACCGCAGCCTGCAGCTGGACTAACCCCGGGCGCGGGGCGGGCAGCCGCCGCACAACAAAGAGGGCGAAGAGGCTGCCCCACCGTGCAGGGGCTGTCCGCAGGCTTCAGTAGGCTGTCATCTATGCGTATCGCCACGTGGAACATCAACTCCGTCCGCACCCGCGAAGACCGGGTCCGAGCCTTCCTGGAACGCTCCGACGTGGACGTCCTGTGCCTGCAAGAAACCAAGTGCACGGACAAGCAGTTCCCGGACTTCAGCGACACCGGCTACGAGCAGGCCCACCACGGCCTGCACTCCTTCAACGGGGTCGCCATCCTCTCCCGGGTGGGCCTGGAGGACGTGCAGACCGAATTCGGCCAGCCCGGCTTCGATAAGGACCTCAACGCTGTACAGCACCAGGAGGCCCGCGCCATCGGTGCGCTCTGCAACGGTGTGAGGGTGTGGAGCCTCTACGTGCCCAACGGCCGGGAAATCCGCGACCCGCACTACAGCTACAAGCTGGCCTGGCTGGACGCGTTGGCGTCCTACGCGAAAACCACCGGGGAGGACGGCACCGCGGAGAAGCTGGTGCTGACCGGCGACTTCAACATCGCACCCCGTGACGAGGACGTCTGGGACCGCAGCTGGTTCGAGGGCAAAACCCACGTCACCCCGAACGAGCGCAAGCGGCTGACCGCGCTGGAGGATGCTGGCCTGACCCAGGCCACGGAGCTCATCGCCGACCAGTACACCTACTGGGACTACCAGGCCATGCGCTTCCAGAAGAACGAAGGCATCCGCATCGACCTGCAGTATGCCCGCGGGCTTTCACCCGAGGCCGGGCGCGTGGACCGAGACGAGCGCAAAGGCAAGGGCGCGTCCGACCACGCACCCGTCATCATCGACTACACCGTCTAAACAGCCAAGAGGAACAAGCAGATGTGGTGGCTAGAGCCAGTCCAAATGGCGGTGGGAGTAGTGGACCAGCTGAAGTGGTACCACTTCCTCATCGTCGGGTTGGACTACGTCCTGAAGTTCGTGGCCCTGGGGTGGGTGCCGCAGAAGCGCCGCCCCTCCTCGGCCATGGCCTGGCTGCTGGCTATTTTCCTCATCCCCTTCGTCGGCATTCTGCTGTTCGTCATGATCGGCTCGCCCGTGGTCAACCGGCGCCGCCACAAGATCCAGGTGCAGGCCAACGAGCTGATCCGCGACATGTCCAGCGGGGAGCCGGATGTCCCCAAAGGCCTGGACGTCACCGACGAGCAGCTCTCCATGGTGCAGCTCAACCGCGAGCTCACCGCGATGCCCGCGGTGGGCGGCACCATGCAGAAGATGTACTCCGGCTACGCGGAATCCATCCGCGCAATCGCCAACGCCATCGACGACGCCCAGCACTACGTCAACGTCGAGATCTACATCATGGCCTGGGACGAAACCACCGACCCCTTCTTCCAGGCACTGGCCCGAGCCGCCGACCGGGGCGTGGCAGTGCGCCTCATGTATGACCACGTGGGTTCCATGAAATACCCGGAATCGCAGCTACTCGGCCGCAAGCTCGACCGGCTGGGCATCGAGTGGTACGCCATGCTGCCGCTGAAGCCCTGGCGCTGGAAGTTCCGCAGGCCTGACCTGCGCAATCACCGCAAGCTCGTCATCATCGATGGGGAGCGCGCCTTCATGGGCTCGCAGAATATGATCGACGCCAGCTACCTCAACTCCGGCAACCTCAAACTCGGCCGGCAGTGGGTGGACATCATGGGCGAATTCACCGGGCCGATCGTGTCGATCATCAACTCTGTCTTCGCCGTTGACTGGTACACCGAATCCGGGGAGACGCTGAACCTCATCGACCCTTCTGTCCACGCGGAACGTCTCGCCACCGCCCAGAAGGACACCGGCGCCGAGCTCATGCAGCTCGTCCCTTCCGGGCCCGGATTCACCACCGAGCCGAACCTGCGGCTGTTCGTCTCCATGGCGCATCACGCCAAGGAGAGCCTGCAGATCGTCAGCCCCTACTTCATTCCCGACGAGTCCCTCCTCGAGGCCGTCACCACCGCGGCCTACCGCGGAGTGAAGGTGTCGCTGTACGTCTCCGAGGAATCCGACCATATGATGGTCGGGCACGCCCAGGCCTCCTACTACCAGGAACTCATGGAATCCGGCGTGGAGATCTACCAGTACCCCGCCCCAGCCGTGCTGCACACCAAGTGTGCAATCGCCGACGGCGAAGTGGCCGTCATGGGCAGCTCCAACATGGATATGCGCTCCTTCGGGCTGAACTACGAGATCACCCTCATGACCTTTGAGGGCGCGGTCATGGACAGCCTCCAGGAGATCATCGACGCCTACCGCGAAGCCTCCCTCCACCTCGATTTGAAGGAGTGGAAGAACCGCCCGTGGTACAAGCAGTACCTCGATAATGTCTTCCGTCTGACCAGCGCGCTGCAGTAGGCCAGCCCAGGGCAATTACTTTTCTCCCGCAAAATGCCACGGAAAGGCCTCACCTGTGCCTACACTGACTAGCTACATAAAGAAAAGTTTCGGCCCGCCGAACTGCCCCTGACGCACGCAGCTATCCACGGACCAAGAGCGAGGAACAGTAATGAGCAGCACAGCGACCTCTCCCCAGCGCCCCAAGCCCAACGTCAGCGGGCACAAGGCGAAGGAAGTCCTCCCGGACGTCGACGTCGCCGAAATCGCGTCCAGCGTCTTCGACTTCCTCTCCGCCACGCGCCGCCTGATGAGCCGCCCCAGCGCCGACATGAGCATTTCCCAGTCTGAGATCGAGGTGCTGCAGTTCATCTCCCAGCACCCGGGCTGCGGTGTCTCCGAGATCGCCCGGCTGCGCTTCCTCCGCGCCTCCAACGTCTCCGCGACCGTCCGTCGCCTCATCAACGACGGCCTCGTGGACCGGCAGGCCAATGACTACGACCGCCGCGCCCAGGACCTCTACCTCACCGACAAGGGGGTGGACGTCATGAACACCATCACCGACCAGTGGGCCATCTTCATCGCCCAGGCCACCTCCCGGATGGAGCGATCCGATGTCCGCAAGCTGCGCGACGGTGTGCCCGCCCTGCGCGGACTCTCGGACGCCGCGGAGACGATCATCGATAACCTCCAGCGGGAGCGCGAACGAGTGATCTAGCCGGGGCGACCAAAGGAACACCCCGGTCGCGGCCCTAGTGGCGGTAGCGCTACTGGGCGTGCGGGGCGAACTTCGCGGCCAGCAACGTGCCCGCGATAGCCACCGCCACCGAAGCCACCATGCACAGCCCCAGGGCCAGCATCCGATCGGAGCCCAGGCCCACCAGCGGGCTCATCACCCCGGCCACCACGAACTGCCCCGCCCCCAGGACCGCCGAGCCAGCGCCAGCGCGATCCGCCGCCAAACCCTGGGCCAGCGCGGTGGAATTGGACATGTTCAACCCCACCCCGAAGGTGGCCACGAAAACCGCAGCCGCCAGGGCGTACATCGCGGCGTCGACGTCCCTGGGAAGGACGAGGGCACATAACAACACCGCCACCGCCCCAGCAGCGATCACGCAGACCGCCACGCGCTGGAGCCGCCGCGCGCCGATGCGGCCCACCAGGCGGATATTCAAAGAATTCGCGCTCAAAAGTGCGACAGCGTTGAGGGCAAACATCACGGAGAAGCCCACCGAGCTCAAGCCGAA
Organism: Corynebacterium sp. UMB4614; assembly: GCF_030217065.1. Classification (NCBI taxonomy): domain Bacteria; kingdom Bacillati; phylum Actinomycetota; class Actinomycetes; order Mycobacteriales; family Corynebacteriaceae; genus Corynebacterium; species Corynebacterium sp. UMB4614. The sequence continues at coordinate 33,680 of NZ_JASONC010000010.1, read as the reverse complement.
GACCTCCTGATAGACAAAGGAGGAACCGGAGATGAAGGCAAACATCGTGCCGAAACCGAAGGCGAAAGCCATCGCATAACCCACGAACGCCGGGCGGCGGAAAAGCCCCAGCATGTTCCGGTACATCCGCATCGGCCCACCACCATGGCGGCGCTCCACCGGCAGCGTTTCCGGCTGGCGCCAGGCCACGAGGATCTGGGCCAACGCGATCAGCGCCAGCGTGAAGAAGATCGCCCGCCAACCTGCAGCATGGTTGATGACCCCGCCCAGCAGCGGCGCAAGGATCGGGGCCACACCGATGATGAGCATCATGACCGACAGCGCCTGGGCGGCGGCCGAGCCGCGCAGTTTATCGGCGATCATCGCGCGGGTGAGCACCACGCCGGTGCCGCCAGCAACACCCTGGAAGAAGCGAGCAGCGATCAACACTGCGGCTGTGGGAGCGATCGCGCACACGACGGAGGCAATCAGCCCCAGCACCATCCCGAAACACAACAGCCCCCGGCGGCCCCGGCCGTCCGAGAGCGGCCCAATCAGCAGCTGTCCCATGGCCATGCCCACCATGTAGGCGGTGATGGAGAGCTGCACCACGGCGGGGCTCGTCCCCAGGTCCCGACCGATCAGCGGTAGGGCGGGCAGGTACATATCCGTCCCCAGCGGCCCGCCCGCAGACAGCAGCGCGAAGCCCGCCAAGGTCAGTACACCGAACTGCTGCTTCTTCGAATCCATTGTTGTTTTTCACTCCACAAAGCCCAGCGCCGCGGTGCCTGTGAGCACCGCGGCGCTGGGCGTAACAAGAACTAGCGGGGACTTTTAAGCGTCGCGCTTCTTCAGGGCGATCAGGCCAGCGATGAAGAAGACCACACAGAATGCTGCGAAGTAGAGGATGGACCCAACCTGCCCCCACGGGGCGTCCGGGGTGTCCATCATCATCGTTGCCATGTCGATGTTGTTGAAGGGCATGTACGGCGGCAGCCAGTCGCGAATCTTCGGGACCAGCGGCACGACCGCGCCCTCGACAACGAGCTTCCACAGCAGCAGGGCCGCGATGCTGGCCGCAGTCGAGCGGAGCAGGTACCCCACGCCCGTGGAGATGACGACGGAGAGCAGGGCGTACAGCACCAGGCGACCAATCGCGGTCCACAGGCCATCCGCCCCGAAGCCGGCGCCCTCCAGGATCGTGTCGTTATCGGTGATGATGCGGGAGGCAGCGAACTTGCTGGTCCACACGGATAGCACCGCGCTGATGAAGGTCAGCACCATGGCAAGCACGCCATAGACCAGGACCTTCGCAAAAGGCACCGGGAGACGCTTCGGCGTGGCGAGCAGCGTGTTCTTCGCGGTGCCATTGGCGTACTCGTTGGTCACGTTGAGCACAGCCTGGATGATGATAATCATCATGCCGAAGACGAGCATGCCGCCCAGCGCACCCGTTGCATCCAGGGCGTTCTTCGCATCGACGACCCCGGCGACGTCCGCTGGACCATCGCCCTCGGTGGCCGATTGGTAGATCATGCCGGCGCCAACACCGTTCAGCGCAGCGAAGGCCACAGCGAAGAAGAGGATGAGCCCGGAGGTCCACCACACCGCCTTGGTCGTGGAGAGCTTGAGCCATTCAGACTTAATCAGGTTCATGGGTTCTTTACTCCCCCTTCTCGATGCGGTTGCCTGCGCCGTCGACCCGAACACCCGGCTCGGCGGTGAATGGGGTGGCGGGAATGCCCGGGGCGTCCAGCCCGGCCTTGGCCTGGTACTCGACGGAATGCCCGGTCTGCTGCATGAATGCCTCCTCCAGGGAAGCGGACTTCTGGCTCAGCTCGTTCAGGCGCAGCCCATAGGTGAAGGCCAGGCCGCCCACCCAGTCGGTGTCGTGATCCGGGACGACCAGGATGTCGCGGCCCTCGACATCCTTACTGCGCTCGAAGTTCACGGCCTCCTCACGCAGCGCGTTTTCCATCTCGGCCAGGTGCTCGGAACGCACGATCGTGGTGGTCTGGGAGGAGCTCTTGATGAAGTCGTGGACGGACTGATCCGCTACCAGCTTGCCCTTACCGATCACAATCAGATGATCCGCGGTCTGCGCCATCTCGGAGAGCAGGTGGGAGCTGATCAGCACCGTGCGCCCCTCGCGGGCGAGCTGGCGGACGAAGTCACGCACCCAGCGGATACCCTCCGGGTCGAGGCCGTTGACCGGCTCGTCCAGGATCAGGACCTCCGGGTCGCCCAAGAGTGCCGCAGCGAGCCCCAGACGCTGCCCCATGCCGAGAGAGAACTTGCCTGCCTTGCGGCCGGCGACGTTGGACAGACCAACGATATCCAGCACCTCGTCCACTCGCGTGCGGGAGAAGCCATTCGCCGCGGCGATCCAGCGCAAGTGGTTGACGGCGGAGCGGTTGGGGTGAACCCACTTCGCATCCAGAAGGGTGCCGACCTTGGTCAGGGGGCGGTCAAATTCCGCGTAACGCTTACCGTCAATCAGAGCGGAACCACTGGTCGGCGTGTCCAGCCCGACGATCATTCGCATCGTCGTGGACTTTCCGGCGCCGTTGGGACCGAGGAACCCGGTGACAATCCCGGGTTTGACCTCAAAATCCAAGTTGTCGACAACGGTGGTGCCACCGTATGCCTTGGACAGCGAGTTCACTTTGATCATGGCCACCAGTTTGCCATAGAAAGCAGACATCCCGACAGACCAGCAGCCTGCCTTTCCGCTGCATACCCCTACCTCCCCCGCAATCCCCCCTGACCAATCCCCGCACAGTGCGGCTTCAGTCACCCCGTAGGATCCCACGCAACGTTTGTGACGGGAGTGGCAATAGTGAAATGTGCCCTGCGTTATAATCAGGCCATGTCTGCGCCGCTCTATGCCGATGCCGATCGGTGGATGGATCGTGACGACTCGCCCGCGGGCGGTCGCACGGTCCGCGGCCTCATTGCCCCAGCCATGGCGCTGCCCAAGCGCTTCCTCAACTTCATCTCCACCACGCCCGGGATCCTGACGATTATCTCCTTCCTACTCGTCGCCGCGATCCTCGCCGCTGGTGGCGCGATGGCGCTGAGCTCCACCTGGCGGCAGGACGACCTCAACACCCTTGTGAGCCGCACCGAGCCGCTATCCAACGCGGCCCAGGAACTCTTCAACTCCCTCTCTGTCGCGGACTCTGCCGCCACCACGGAGTTCCTCGAAACCAAGGAGCAAAGCTCCACCCAGTCCCAGAGCTACGACCGACACATCGCCAACGCGAGCCAGGAGATCATCAAGGCCTCCGCCGGCATCGACAATGTCGACTCCCGCGAGATGGAGCTCGTCCTCCAGCTGCAGACGAGCCTGCCCCGCTACGTCGAGCTCGTCTCCGAAGCGAGCGCGAACGACCGCTTCCGCAACCCCGTCGGAGCGTCCTACCTGACGCAGGCCTCCCACCTGATGCAGCAGACGATGCTGCCCGCCGCGGAGGAACTCTACACCATCACCTCCAAGCAGGTCAGCGAGCAACAGCGCAACGTGATCTCGCCGATGTGGTTCCCGCTGTCCGGGCTCATCGCCGCGGTTGTCCTGCTGATCATCGCGCAGCTATGGCTCTCGGCCAACACCAACCGCGTATTCAACATCGGGTACCTGACCGCCACGACGCTCATGGTCATCGCCCTGCTCGTGGCGTCCATCAGCGCGGGCTGGACCTGGAAGGCCGGCACCAACTGGATCCAGTCCTCCATGGGCCCGCTCGAAACGCTCACCCAGCAGCGCATCGCCGCCCAGCAAGCACGCACTGGCGAAGCCCTGGGGCTCGTGCAGCGCAGCTACGGCGACGATAACCAGGAGGAATTCTCCACGACGATCGCCCGGATCGACAACGAGCTCGAATCCATCCGCGACACCGTCGTCTCCCCACACCGCATCGTCTTGGCCCGCGAGCACCTCCAAAAATGGGACGCCGCCCACGCGACCATGGTCTACGAACTGCAGCACGGCAACTTCAAGGCTGCCTCCGCCGCCGCCCTGGGCTCCCCCTCCGATGACGACCAGCACGCCGTCGTTGCGAACTCCAACCGCTCGCCCAATGACGTCCAACTCGACCTGCGCACCAGCTACACATTCTTCGACGAAGAACTGCAGGAGCTGATCAGCGAGTCCCGCGCCCAGCTGCGCGACGTCCTCACCGCAGGGCAGTCGGCCGCACAACGCACCGCGACGATCGTCGCCATCATGACCGCCGTCGCCGCGATCGCCACGCTCGCCGGCACCAGGCCGAGGGTGAGGGAGTACCTGTGATGATCGACGCCAACCGCCGCACCACCCGCGCACGCCACTCCCGCCTGTTCCGGAGCACCGCCGCGCTCCTCGGCACCGCGACCCTGCTCACCGGCTGCGCCACCACCCCGACCAGCCCGTCCTGGCCGATCGTTGCCAACGAGCCCGACTCCGACCTGCCCGCCCAGGCACGCATCTATGACACCGCCGACCTCGAACCCGTCTACACCGAGCACACGGAGCCGCTCGGATCCCTGGCCCCGACCGCAGCCAGCGTGCAGGAGAATGTGCCGAATATCTCCAAGCGTGGTCGCCTCATCGTGGGCGTGGCTCAGTCCCTCTACCGGCTTGGCTACCGGGACTCGGAAAGCTCGGACCTGATCGGCTTCGAAGTCGACCTCGCCCGCGAGATTGCCCGCGATATCTTCGGCGACCCAGACAAGGTGGAATTCCGATACGTGGAATCTCGCCACCGCGAGGAGGCCCTTCGCACCGGCGATGTGGACCTCGTGCTGCGCACCATGACTACCACGCGGAAACGCCAAAAGGCGCTGGAGTTCTCGATCCCCTACCTCCATGTCCAGGAACGCCTGCTGACGCAAAAGGGCTCCGGCATCGAATCCGTCGCCGACCTCAAGCACAAGACCGTCTGCGCCTCCCAGGACTTCCCGCCCGGCATGGTGGCAGACCTCCTCCACCCCAAGCGCATCCTGCAGACCCGCACGTGGACCGACTGCCTCATGGCCATGCAGCAGGGGCAGGTGGACGCCATCTACTCCGACGACGCGATCCTCTCCGGGCTCGCCGCCCAGGACCCGGACACCCAGCTCATCGGGGCTTCCCTGGGCGAGGGCTACTACGGCGTGGCCATGGCCCCGCCCGGCAAGGTCGTGGGGCCCGGCGCGGAGTCCCTCGACGAGGACGACGAGCACGTGAGCTGGCAGAGCGAGGGGCTCACCCGGCAGGTCAACCGCACGCTGGAGCGGCTGCGGGATACCGGCGAGCTGGACCGGATGTATAAGAACTGGCTCGAGCAGTACCTGGGGCCAGCGAGGGAGTTGCCCGCCCACTACCGCACGCCAGCGGAATCCGCCGCACTGACCAAGGAACGCGAAGAATACAACAGAGAGCAGATTCCCGGCATCGAGGAAGCGAAGGGAGGCGAGTAGAAGATGAGCGAAAAGGACGCAGCGGAGCAGAACATCCAGGAGCAGGGCCGCACCCCAGAACCGGATGCTGGACCACCAACTGAGGCAGTGAACCGCACCGAACCGGACGCTGCAACTGGGCCGGACGCAGCGACCGGGCCAGACGTCGTCACCGGTGGCACCGCGGAGCACCCCGAACCGGACGCGACCACGGGCCCGGCGACCGAACCCGGCGCCGGGAAGCAGGACGAGGACGACGGCGAGAACGGCACCGAGGCCGTCGTCTTCGACCCCTTCGCCGACGACGATGACGAAGAAGAATTCGACCTCGCCGACCTCGGCGACCTCTCCGACCTCATCGAACCCGGCAGCACCGCCCAAGGGCGCAGCCAGGCTGACGTCCCCACCTCCGCCACCGAGGTCGGCAGCAGCACCAGCGGGGCGACCACCGACCCCGTCAAAGTCGACTCCGGGGAGCGCTCCCGCCGGGAGGCGCTCTCCACCTTCCGCGAACTGCGTGGCGCGGCGCGCGAGGGCAAGAACGTCGCCGACGGCATGGTTCACCTGCCGTTCATCACGCCCACCGTCCCCGAAGAAGCGATCATTGACCCCAGCGACGCGATCGCGAAGGGCATCGACCCGCCCACCTTGAAGGCCGGGGACCTCATCGCAGGACAATACGAAATCCTGGGCCCCATCGCCCACGGCGGCCTGGGATGGATCTACATCGCGACCGACCACAACGTCGCGAACCGCTACGTCGTCCTCAAGGGCCTGATGGCGACCGAGAACGAGCACGAACGCGCCGTCGCCGACTCCGAACGCGCCTTCCTCGCGGACATCACCCACCCCGGCATCGTGAAGATTTTCAACTTCATCGACGATCCTCGCTCCCCCGGCGGATTCATCGTCATGGAGTTCGTGGGCGGGCCTTCCCTGCGCGAACGGCGCCGCGAATCCCCCGACAACACCCTGCCGGTGGACATCGCCATCGGCTACATGCTGGAGGTCCTGCCTGCCCTGGACTACCTGCATTCCCGCGGGGTGGTTTATAACGACCTCAAGCCCGACAACATCATCATCACCGAGGACCAGGTCAAACTCATCGACCTCGGCGCGGTCAGCGGCATCGGGGCGTACGGGCACATCTTCGGCACCAAGGGCTTCCAGGCGCCCGAGATCGCCAGCACCGGGCCGACCGTGGCCAGCGATATCTACACCGTGGGGCGGACCTTGGCCTCGCTGGTCGTGAACCTCCCCATCACCAATGGCGCCTACGACCCCGAGCTGCCCACCCCGGAAGAGGAACCACTATTCCAGCGGTACATGTCCCTCTACCGGCTGCTTCTCCGGGCCACCGACCCGGACCCGAATAAGCGCTTCAGCTCCGCGGTCACGCTCGCGAACCAGATGGTCGGCGTGCTGCGCGAGGTGCTGGCGATCCGGGACCGGGTGCAGTACGCGCACCTGGACACCCGCTTCACCGCGCAGCGCTCCACCTACGGCACGAAGCACATGCTCTTCCGCACCGACCAGCTCATCGACGGCATCCCACGATCCGTGCAGATCGCTGCCTCTGAAGTCATCGCCGCGCTCCCGCTGCCGCTGACCGACCCAAGCGACCCCGGCGCGTCGCTGCTCTCCGCCGCACGCTACACAGAGCCTGGGGAAGTGCTGGACACGCTGGAGTCCGCAGCCAAGCAACCGCAGATGTCCAGCTCCGTGGAGATCCCGCTGACGATGGTGCGGGCGCGGCTCGACATGGGGCAAGCCCAGGAGGCACAGGACAAGCTCGACGAGGTACAGGATTGGCTGGGCGGTGACTGGCGCTTCCGGTGGCTCTCCGGTGTGGCGGCGTTGCTGCGCAGCGACTTCGTCACCGCGCAGTACCACTTCAACGAAGTGCTGCATCTGCTGCCCGGCGAGCCGGCACCGAAGCTGGCGCTCGCGGCGACGAACGAGCTGCTCATGCAGCAACAGGGGGTCAACACCACCAAGCTGCTCGACGACGAGACCGCCCAACTCGGCGCGATGCTGTCCTATGCCTACCGCACGCCGATGACCGAGGATGTGAAGGTTCCCCCAGCGCGGCACTTGTCGCAGGATCCCGCCACGCTGCGGATGCAGACGATGCGCTTGTACGGGCTGGTGTGGGCGACGAACCCGACGACCGTGTCCTCTGCCTTCGGGCTCGCGCGGCAGCTTGCCGCTGAAGGCCTGGTGGATGCCGCGGTGGGTGTGCTGGACCGGGTGCCAGTGGCTTCGCGGCACCACCGGCTGGCGCGGCTGACCAGCATTCTCATGCTGATCAGCGACCGCAGTAGGCTCTCGGAGTCCCGGATCCGGCGTGCTGCGCGACGGCTGGAGATCATGCCGACGAACGAGCCCCGGATGCAGCAGGTCCGACTCGCGGTGATGCTGGCAGGGCTGAACTGGATTTACATCAATAAGAAGAAGGGCAACGATGTCAGCAGCGAAAGCCCGCTCTTCGACGTGCCATTCACGGAGCGTGGGCTGCGGCTGGGCCTGGAGCAGGGGCTGCGGATGCTGGCGCGCCAAGCGCACTTCGATCTGCACCGCTTCCGGCTGGTGGATATGGCGAATATGATCCGCCCGCGCACCTGGTTCTGATGCGTTTGTAGCGCCCCCTCCCCAACCCCGCCCCCGTTGCTTCGCGAATGCCTGCCTGCGGAGGCTGAAATTGGGGCGCTTGTGAAGCACTGGGCGCTGGCGTCCAGGCGCTCGCCTAAGATCAGAACCATGATGATCCGCACCTTGCGCCGCAGCACCGGGGAAAAATTCACCCGCCGTGCCCGGCGCGTCGTCGCTGCGTTCGCCGCCGCACTCGCGGGGATGCTCGTCCTCGCCGCCTGCTCCTCGGAAGAAGCAAACGACGAACCCCTGCGCGTCTTCGCCGCCGCTTCGCTGAGCGTTGCCGGCGATGACCTGCAGCAGGCCTACGCCGACGAGCACGACGGCCAGCAGATCGAGTGGAATTTCGCCGGCTCCTCCGCCCTCGTCCGCCAGATTGAGCAGGGCTCCCCCGCAGATGCCTTCATCTCCGCCGACGAGAAGAATATGGACAAGGCCCTGAAACTCCCGGAGTTCAGCAAGGTCACGGACCGCGACGAGCCACGCATCGTCGCCACCAACCAGCTAGTCCTGGCCGTCGCGGAAAACCCCAAGACAAAGATCACGTCGCTCAAGGACCTCGCCACGGGCGCGCGCGTCGCCATCTGCGCCCCGGAGGTCCCGTGCGGCACCCTCGCCCACGAGGCGCTGAAGAAGGCCGGCACCCCAATCGAGCTGCAGAACCCCTCCGAAGAGGCCAACGTCTCGAACGTCGCCACCAAGGTCGCCACCGGCCAGGTGGATGCGGGCTTTATCTACGCCTCCGATGCCGCCGCCATCCAGCGCCAGGGCAAGAAGATCACCACCCTGCCGGTCGAGCACGTTTCCCCGAATAAGTACCCCGCTGCCAGCACGGATGCCGGGGCGAATCACTCCGCCACCGAGTTCGTCCGCTGGCTCGCCTCCCCAGAAGCCCAGCGCATCCTCGCTGCGCACGGCTTCGGCCCTGGAGAGTCCGAAGAGTGAGCACACGCGCCTTCCCCCTCTGGACACTCGCGCTAGCAGTCCCGGCCTTCGCGCTGATCGCGGGCCCGATGCTGGGGCTGCTGCTCAACATTCCGTGGCCGAAGGCGCTGCAGCTCGTCACCGCCCCTGAGGTGCTGACCTCGCTGGGGCTCTCGCTGTCCACCGCCGCGATCGCCACCGCGCTCTCCGGGTTATTCGGTGTCCCTCTGGCGCTGTGGCTCGCCCGCCTTCAGCGGTGTCGCCCGGGGCTTTCGCAGTTCATCCAGCTCGCGGTGTATGCCCCGCTGGTGCTCTCCCCCGTGGTCAGCGGCCTGGCGCTGGTGTTTTTCTGGGGACGTCCCGGCCTGCTTGGCCCCTTGCTGGATCGCGCGGGTTGGTCGGTCGCCTACACGACGTTGGGGGTCGTCGTGGTGCAGGTTTTCGTCGCCCTCCCCTTCGTCGTCGCGACCGCGGTGACGGCGCTGCGGTCAGTCCCCGATTCCGTTCAGGACGCCGCCGCCGTGGACGGCGCGAGCAGGTCCGAGGCGCTGCGGTTGATCATTCTGCCGATCGCGTGGCCGGGGATTGCGGTGGGCTTGGTGTTGGCCTTCGCCCGCTCGCTGGGCGAGTACGGGGCTACGTTGACCTTTGCCGGTAATGTCGCCGGCCGGACCCGCACCCTGCCGCTGCTCATCGAGTTGGGCTTGAGCTCCAACGATATGGACCGCGCGCTGGGGGCCTGCCTGGTGTTGCTGGCGGTGTACGTTCTGGTCGTAGGCGGTATCGCTGGGCTGCGCCTGGTGCAGCCCAGCCGCCGTGGCTAAGGCGTGTCTGCCGCGAAAGTTAAGCTGTCTAGCGAAAGCTAATTCTTGCCCCAAGGAGTGTGGAGAACATGTCCGACCCGCAGCCGCAGCTGACGCATGTGCGCGGTGATGGCTCCGCCCACATGGTGGACGTCACTGCCAAGTCCGAGACCACCCGCACCGCGACGGCGGAGGGCTTCCTGCGGACGCGGGAGGACGTCCTCGCCATGATCTTCCAGGACGGCGGCGGCGACCAGGCCGGACTGCCGAAGGGGGATGCGCTGCCTGTGGCGCGAGTCGCCGGGATCATGGGTGCGAAGAAGACCCCGGAGATTATTCCGCTGTGCCACCCACTCCCGCTGGGCAAGATCACCATTGACTTCGAGAAAGTCACCGATCCCGCCCCTGCCGTGCGGATTCTCGCGACGGTGAAGACCCGCGGTGTCACCGGTGTGGAGATGGAGGCGCTCACCGCCGTGAGCAGCGCGGCTCTGACGGTGTACGACATGATCAAGGCCGTGGATAAGCACGCCGAGATCACGGGCCTGCGGGTGCTGGCGAAGGCCGGCGGTAAGTCCGGGGATTGGAGTGTTAATGACTAGCACGGAATCGGCGCAGGAACTCCGGGCGAGGAACGCCGGCCGCACGGGGCTGGTGATCGTCGCGTCCACCCGGGCGGCCGCCGGCGAGTACGAGGACCGCTCCGGCATCATCGCTGTGGAGTGGCTGCGGGAACGGGGCATCGACACCCCGGATGCGCTGATCGTCGCCGACGCGGACGTCCCCGCAGTCATCGATCAGCTCTTCACCGGCGACGGGAGCACGGGAGTTGCGGGTGCTGGTGCCGGTAACCTCCCGGAGCTCGACGCGCTACCCGACGTGGTGCTCACTTCCGGGGGCACCGGGATCTCCCCCAGTGACGTCACCGTGGATGCGGTGGAGCGCGTGCTCACTCGCCCACTGCCGGGCATCGCCGCTGAGTTCTTCCGGGTCGGCGGGGCCAAGGTGCCGACGGCGATCCTCTCCCGCTGCGTCGCCGGGATCGTCGACCGCCCCAAACCGGCCTTCGTGATGACGCTGCCCGGGTCCCGCGGCGGGGTGCGTGATGGGCTGGAGGTGCTGGACGGGGTGCTCGAGCACCTGCTGGACCAGCTCGCGGGTGGCGGCGACCACGAGGCCAAGGCTGCACAAGCCCCGACGGCAGAAGCTTCACCACCTGCGCCCACGCACGTTCCTGAGTCAAGCGCTGCCGAGCAGAACCACACGCTGCACGGGAGCGGCTGCTGCCACAGACCAGCCGTCCCCGATCCGCCGCACGTCGCGGAACAGACGGGCGTCGTCGTCCACACTCGGATCACCGAGGAGCCGCTGGAATCGCTGCTCAGCTCGGCGAAGGACGTCACCGCCACCCCAGCGATGGGCGCGGTCAGCACCTTCGAGGGTGTGGTGCGCGACCACGATGGTGGCGAGCTCGTCGACACCCTGACCTATAGCTGCCACCCCAGCGCGGCGCACGTGCTGCGGGAAGTCGTGGAGGAGGTCGTGGCTTCCCACCCCGACGTGCGTGCTTGGGTGGCACACCGCACCGGTCCGCTGGAAATCGGCGACCTGGCGTTCCTCGTGATCGTCGCCGCTGCGCACCGCGGCCCAGCCTTCACGGCCACTGCGGAGCTGGCCGACCAGGTTAAGGCGCGGGTGCCGATCTGGAAGGAGCAGAAGCTCCGCAGCGGGGCCACCACCTGGGTCGGGCTCGATAGCTAAAGCCCCGCAGCGGGGGGGGCTGCGGGGCTGCAGGGCTGTGAGATGTGGGCGGGGTCCCACCCTCGGGTTCCGGCGAGCCCCGCCTCGCTTGCCTCTCCTCTCCCCTTTTTCCGCTCCCGCGCGCCCTCCACCCCCACCGTTTTGCAGAGTTTAAGGTCGCAAAAGCCACAAAAACCGACATCAAACTCTGCAAAACGCATATGAGAGTCGACCAAAAGCGGATAAGGGAGAGCGAATCACGAAAGGCCAAGACCACACCCCTCAGCCGTGCCACCCCCGCCCTGCGACACTTCATTCTGCGTTTGATTCCACGTCATCTCGGCATCCTAACCTCTCGGATTGTCCAACAAAGCAGCGCAACAATCGGAGATGAATAACCCCTTGCCATCCGACAACCCCACCCCAAACCGCAAGGTCAGCCGCCGTTCCCTGCTGGGCGGCGGCTCCATCCTCGCCGCCACCGCAGCCGCCACCGGGTTCGTGACGAATACCCAGGCCCAGTCCTCGCACAGCTCATTCTTCGGCTCCAGCCACGGCTCCTCCAACCCAGGCGGAGCCAACCCAGGCGCTGGCGCCCACGGCAAGATCCCACTGCGCTTCCAGCCCAACGGCCGCTTCAAGATCGTCCAGTTCAACGACACTCAGGACGACCACCTCACCGATCGCCGCACCATCGAATTCATGGGCAAAGTCCTCAACCAGGAGAAGCCGAACTTCGCGCTCATCAACGGCGACGTCATCACATCCGGCCCGAAGAACCCCCGCCAGGTCTACGAAGCCATCAACAACGTGGTCCTGCCGATGGAGTCCCGCTCCATCCCGTGGGCGATCACCTTCGGCAATCATGATGAAGACTCTGTCGAGGACGCCAACACCGGCGTGTATGAGCGCCACATGGCCGAGTTCGTTCGCCAATACAAGCACAACCTGAACCCGGTGGCGCCCGACCGCCCCTTCGGCCACTCCGATGCCCAACTGTTGATCGCGTCTGCCAAGAATCCGGCGCAGGCCAGGTTCGCGATTTGGCTGCTCGATTCGGGCAACTACCTGCCCGAGGCCGACCCCGTGCAAGACAACGACGACGTGCCCAGCTACGACTACATCCGCCCAGCTCAGGTGGAGTGGTACGTCGGAAAGTCTATCGAGGCCGAGAAGCGCTATGGCACCAAGATCCCTGGCCTCATGTACTTCCACATCCCCACCTACGAGCACCGGGACATGTGGTTCGGCGGCCCGGCCAAGCACCTCGCGGCCAGCCACGCCAAGGCCAAGTCCACCTTCAACATCGAAGGCGTGAAGAACGAGGACGTGTACTACGGCTCCTTCAACTCCGGGATCTACGGCGCAGCGCGCGACCGGGGCGATGTCCTGGGCATTTACTGCGGCCACGACCACATCAATAGCTATAAAGGCGACTACTTCGGCGTGGAACTCGGCTATTGCCCGGGCACTGGTTTCGCCCCGTATGGCCTGATGGACGGCACGTGGCAGCAGCACACCCTGCGCGGTGCGCGAGTGTTCGAGCTCAATGAGAACTCGGAGAAGATCTACGAGTCCACCCGGCTGCTCTTCGCCAAGGACATGGGAGTGGACATGCAGCCCAGGAAGCAGCCCATCGCGAAGCCAGCCGCGCTGCCGAGCTACGTGAAGTTCCCGCGCTAGCCGCGCGGTACTACTCCTCAGCTGGGCCACCACCTGGGTCGGGCTCGATAGCTAGCCCTCCGCGCGCCCTCTCCCCTTTTCCGCTCCCGCGTGCTCCTCTCCCCCGTTTTGCAGAGTTAAAGGTCGCAAAACACCCAAAAAACGACATCCAACTCTGCAAAACGCATATGAGAGCGGGCAAAACGCGGCTGAGGGAAAGCGCATCACGGAAGTGCAAAACAAAGGAAGAAGCTGGCGGCTCGCAAGCCACCAGCTACCCCTCTCGGCGAGGCCTACTGCTCGGCCAGCTCCATCGCGTACTGAGCGATAGCCAGCTCCTCGTTGGTCGGGACCACGAAGACCTTGATCTTCGAGTCATCCGTGGAGATCACACGCGGACCCTCCACGCCCTCCTTGTTGAGGTTGCGGTCCTCGTCGATCTTGATGCCGAAGCCCTCCAGATCAGCCATTGCATCCTTACGCACGAACGCGGCGTTCTCGCCGACACCAGCGGTGAAGGTGATCGCGTCCGTGTGGCCCAGGATCAGCATGTAGGAGCCGATGAAGCGACGCAGCTGGTGAATGTAGATCTCGTAGGCCAGGGTGGCGTCGTGATCACCCTGGTCGATCAGCTCCTTGATCTCGCGGAAGTCGTTGACGCCCGCGATGCCCTTCAGGCCGGAGTTCCGGTTGAACAGGTTATCGATCTCGTCGACCTTCATGCCGCCGGCACGGGCGAGGTGGAAGATCACACTCGGGTCGATGTCACCGGTACGGGTGCCCATGACCAGACCAGCCAGCGGGGTCAGACCCATGGAGGTATCGATCGCCTCGCCACCACGGATCGCCGCAGCAGAGGCACCGTTGCCCAGGTGCAGGGTGATCTGGTTGATCTTCTCCGGCTCCCGGCCCATGATCTTCGGCACCGCGCGGGAGACGAACTCGTGGCTCGTGCCGTGGAAGCCGTAGCGGCGGATGTTGTACTTGTCCGCGACCTCCTTGTTAAGGCCATAGTGAGCCGCGTGCTCCGGCAGGGTGGAGAAGAACGCGGTATCGAAGACCGCGACGTGCGGCACGTGGCCCAGCAGGGCGCGAGCGTTCTTAATACCGTCGATATTCGCTGGGTTGTGCAGCGGCGCCAGCGGGACAAGCTTCTCGATCTCAGCGACCATCTTGTCGTCGATGAGCACCGGCTCGGAGAAGGTCGCACCACCGTGAACGACACGGTGTCCAACAGCGATGAGGTTCAGGTCCTGCGGGCCGCAGCCCAGCAGGGACATCATGCCGAATGCACGCTCCAGGCCCACCGAGTGGGACAGGATCGGGCGGGAGTCCTCCATCTTCGTGGTGGCCGTGGCGATCTTAATGTGGCCCTTCGGCTCACCGATCTTCTCGACGATGCCGGTGATGAACGGCTCTTCGTGCGCATCCGCGCTCGGGTCCAGGACCTGGAACTTGATGGAGGAGGAACCGGAGTTCAGAACCAGGACGAATTCGATCTCGCCTGCTGCTGGATCGTGCTCGGAGGGTGCCATGGTGATTGTCCTTTCGGAAGCTGAAGTGGTGAGGGGTGAGTGATGTTGTAGCTCGGGTACTTAGCCGGCCTGGATCGCGGTGATCGCCACGGTGTTGACGATGTCCGGGACGGTCGCGCCACGGGACAGGTCGTTGACTGGCTTGTTCAGGCCCTGCAGAATCGGACCGACCGCCAACGCGTTCGCCGTGCGCTGCACCGCCTTGTAGGTGATGTTTCCGCTGTTCAGGTCGGGGAAGATGAAGACGTTGGCCTTGCCTGCCACGTCCGATTCCGGCATCTTCTTCTTACCGACGGAGGCGACGGCAGCCGCGTCGAACTGCAGTGGTCCGTCCAGCTGCAGGTCCGGGTTGTCTGCCTTCGCCTTCTCGACAGCGGCGGCGACGGCCTCGACGTCCTCGCCCGCACCGGAGGTTCCGGTGGAGTAGGACAGCATCGCGACCTTCGGGTCGATGCCGAACTGGGCGGCCGTCTTCGCGGACACCGCAGCGATCTCGGCGAGCTGCTCGGAGGTCGGGTTCGGGTTAACCGCGCAGTCGCCGAAGGCCCACAGGTAGCCGTCCATGACCATGAGGAAGATGGAGCTGACCACGGACGCACCCGGGGCGGTCTTGATGATCTGGAAGCTCGGGCGGATGGTGTGCGCGGTGGTGTGCGCCGCACCGGAGACCAGCCCGTCGGCCAGGCCCTTGTGAACCATCATCGTGGCGTAGTAGGAGATGTCCTTCATGGTCTCCCGCGCCTCGTCGAGGGTCACGCCCTTGGCCTTGCGCAGCTCCGCGAAGTCCTGGGCGAACTCCTCGAGCTGGGTACCGCTATTCGGGTCCGTCAGCGTCGCACCGGAGAGGTCCAGCTGCAGCTCGCGGGCACGGTGCGCGATCGCGCTCGGGTCGCCCAGGATGGTCAGGCGGCAGACGTTCTGCTCCAGCAGCTGGTGGGCTGCCTGCAGGATGCGGTCGTCGTCGCCCTCAGGCAGGACGATGTGCGCGTTCTTCTCACGGGCCTGGATGATGAGGTTGCGCTCGAAGAGCTCCGGGCCGACGATCGGCTCGCGGGTCTCGGACTTGTGGACGCTGCCCAGCTCGACGTAGCTGATGGCCTCGCCCTCGCACTCCAGCGCGGAGGAGGTGCTGGCTGGCCCCTCCAGCATGGCGATGCCCGCCGGGACACGACCGATGCGGACGAGCTGGCCGAGCGACTGCTGCACGGAGATGCGGTCGGCGTCGGAACCTGCGACGAGGATGTGGGAGGCACCCAGCGCGCCGGCGAGGCGGGCGTCGAAGGAGACGGACCCCGTACCGACGAGAACGTCGGCGCTGGTGGTGCTGCCGAATTCCAGGGCCTGGGGGAAGTCCGGGTGGGACGGACGGATGTGTTCGAAAAGGTCGGCGCTGTTGCCGCCACCGGCGTTAGCTGCCTCGATGATCTTGGGGCGCTGCGCTGCTGCGCTAGCCAGGGGGCTTACGACTGCTTGGACGGTCACCTAGTTCATCCTCCAGGGCTTCGTAGCGGTTAGCCGACCACAGTTCTCTTATGTCAGTGGTGGGCTTGCAAGCCCGCCATTATTACTGTGATCGGCTTCACTTTCTAGGTGAAACCATAACGTAACGCGCGTCACAACGCACGTTCCTATCGCGACCCTCTACACCCCTTTCCTACCCCTATCTATCTCCATGATTGAGCCTTCAGAGGGTCGAAAACGGCAGCACCCCCGAGTGCGCTAGCGCCGTTCCCCTGCGTGCACCCGGCTATAGCGCTGGTCGGCGTAACGATCCGCATCCGGATCCACGCCCTGCTTGCCTGCCGTCATCTCAGCGGAGCCTTCTGCGTCCGCCTGGGCAGTCGGCGTTGCGCCAGCGCCCTCGATGTCCGTCTCAGCGGAGACCTTGGCCACCGACTTAGCGCGTGCCCCGGCCTTGCCTCGCCACAGCCCCCAGAGCACGATGACGGCGAGGACGGCCAGGCCGATCTCCACCGCGCGCAGGCTCACCGTTCCCCCGGCGACCAGACGGGAAGAGTTCAGCAGCACGAGCAGGAGCCCCACCAGTCCACCGAGGACGGTGGGGTTGGCGCGACTCACGGCCCAGGCCGCGATCGGCGCGGCGATCACACCACCGACCAGCAGGCCGGCCACTGGCTGCCACAGGGACAGGAACTGCGGGCCCAGCCCGAAGATGAACCCCGCGGATGCCGCAATAGAAACGAGGAACTCCGCGGCGTTGACCGTCCCGATCACCTTCCGCGGCTGAGTCTTAGCGACCGTCAGCAGCGTGGAGGTGGTCATGGGCCCCCATCCGCCGCCACCGCTGGCGTCCAGGAAGCCGCTGGTGATGCCAAGAACCCCCAGGCCGATGCGAGAGCGAGGTGCCCGGCGCGCGGTGTCCCGCTGCTTTTCCTCTTTCGTCTTCGACGCCTGCTTGGCGCTGGAGAGGAAGAGCGAGCGGAAAAGCAGCCACAGTCCGAGCAGCAGCAGGAAGCTCGTCACCACGGGTTCCGCGGCCGCGGTGGAGATCTTGGAGAGCACCGTCGCGCCCAGGAAGGCGCCGATCGCGCCCGGCACGCCGAGGGCAAAAACGGCCGGCCAGTGCACATTGTCGAGCTTCCAGTGGGCCGCACCGGAGCAGGCGGTCGTGCCCACCTCGGCGAGGTGGACGGCAGCGCTGGCCGCGGCGGGGCCGATACCGGTGATCAGCAGCACGGTCGTGGCGGTGACTCCGAAGGCCATGCCCAGGGCACCATCGACGAGCTGTGCAGCCAGACCAGCGATGGCGAAAAGCAGGATCTTCCTCATGCCGGCACCCTCTCCGCAGTCCAGTGGCTCGCAGTGACACCATCAGCCACGCCGGTCAGGGACGCCACCCGTGCGGTCACCAGCGGGGCGATCGCGGTGCCGAGTGGGCCCGCAGCGATCGCGCCCGGCACATCGACCCCCTTATCCAGCAGCAGGCCCGGGGCGAAGAACAGCGGCAGCACCGCGGTGGGTGCGGCCTGCACCCCAGCGCGCTGGTCCAGCTCTTCGCGGTGCTGGGCCACGCTAATTCCCCCGCCGGTGGCGAAGATCGCCCGGGCGGGAATCCCCAGCAAGCGGCCGACCTCGGCGGCCAAATCCTCGACCGCCTCGTTGGCACCCGGCACAGAGGATCCGACGGCGTACACCACCGCGTCTCCCACCGAAGCGGCCACCGCGCGGTGGCCGTGAGCCTTTCGCCACTGCCCCACGAGGAGCTCAGCCACATCAGCGCCCAAGCCAATCGGCTCGGTGGCGCGCAGGGCCACCCCGTGGTTCCGCTCCGCCTCCGCGATGGCCGCGGGGACGTCCTTGCGCAGGTGGAAGGCGCTGGTGAACAGCAAGGGCATGACAACAGCCCGACGATGACCAGCGGCTCGCAGCTCGCCGACCACGGCATCCAAGGTGAACTCGGAGAAGTCCAGGAAAGCAGCACGCGCGCCAACCTCGCGGGTAATCGCGTGCACGACCTCCTCGGCACCGCGGCGTCGCGAGCCATGAGCCAGCACGATCACCGGCTCAGGCTGGGCGAAAGACTCGGCAAACATCAGCTGCTCACCAAGCCCGCGGTCAATGTATCCCCGGTCGAGGGGTTGATCAGGAGGAAGGAGCCCGTCTGACCGCCCCGGACATAGGCCTCCACTGGCAGCGGGTCGGCCACCGCCACGCGGATACGGGCGACGTCATTCTGCTCCAGGGCGGTGGCAGGATCCCCGGCCGCCCCCGCCTCCGCAGCCGCACCATCGGCGATGCTCAGCTGCTCGTCAATGCCCAGCACGCGGGCGCGGACCTCTGCCGGACCGTAGCGCAGCAGCAGGTTGGAACCGACCCGCACCGGCGCATCCGCCAGGTGGAAGGCCAGGGCGGAGAACTGGGTAACCGGCTCGGGCAGGGTCTCGTCGGAAAGGATGGAGCCGCGGGAGATGTCCAGCTCATCCTCCAGGCGGAGGGTGACGGACTGCCCGGCGGTGGCGCGCTGCTGCGGGCCGTCCGGGGTATCGATGCCAGCGACGCGGGAGCTGCGGAAACCAGCATGAACCGCGTCCCCGACCGCGACCTCGCCGGAGGTGATGCGGCCGGCGTAGCCCCGGTAGTCGGTGGCGTGGTCGCGGATGACGAACTGCACCGGAAAGCGGAACTCCTCGGTGGCCACGGTGGCGGGGCGGGCGTCCTCGAGGATCGTCAGCACGGATTCGCCCTCGTACCACGGGGTGTTCTCGGACTTGGAGACGACGTTATCGCCAACCAGCGCGCTGATCGGGACGATGTCCACGACCGGCAGCTTCTCCTCGCCGAAGGCGCCGCGCAGCTCGTCGACGAGCTCACGCACCTGGCCCGCGGCGGTCTCGAAGGCCTCCTGGGAGTAGTCCACTGCGTCGATCTTGTTCACGGCGACGACGACCTGCGGGATGTCCAGCAGGGCGGCGACGGTGAGGTGGCGGCGGGTCTGCTCGATCACACCGTTACGGACGTCGACGAGGATGACCACCAGGTCGGAGGTGGACATGCCGGTGACGGTGTTGCGGGTGTACTGAACGTGGCCCGGGGTGTCCGCGAGGATGAAGCTGCGGCGGTCGGAGGCGAAGTAGCGGTAGGCCACGTCGATGGTGATGCCCTGTTCGCGCTCGGCGCGCAGGCCGTCGACCAGCAGCGAGAGGTCGGGATTCTGCAGGCCGCGGGCGGCGGAGACGCGCTCCACGGACTCCAACTGATCGGCCAGGATGGACTTGGTGTCGTGCAGCAAGCGGCCCACGAAGGTGGACTTGCCGTCGTCGACGGAGCCGGCGGTGCACAGGCGCAGGGTCGGAGCTTCCTCGTAGGACGTCGCCGTAGTTGTGCTCGCCTTTTCGGCCCCGGTGGTCGTGGTGGATTCGGTGAGGGCGGTCGGGGCGGTCATCAGAAGTAGCCTTCCTTCTTGCGGTCTTCCATGGCGGATTCAGAGAGCTTGTCGTCGGCGCGGGTCGCGCCGCGCTCGGTGGTGGTGGAGGTGAGGATTTCCTCGATCACCTCTTGCGGGGTCGTGGCGTCAGAGAGAACCGCGCCGGTGCAGGACATGTCGCCCACGGTGCGGTAGCGGACCGTCTTGGTGACCGTCTCCTCACCTTCGCGGGGCCCACCCCACTCGCCAGCGGAGAGCCACATGCCGCCACGGTTGAAGACCTCCCGCTGGTGGGAGTAGTAGATCGGTGGCAGCTCGAGCTTGCGGTCGCGGATGTAGTGCCACACGTCTGCCTCAGTCCAGTTGGAGATCGGGAAGACGCGCATGTTCTCGCCAGCCTGCAGCTTGCCGTTGTACAGGCCCCACAGCTCGGGGCGCTGACGGCGGGGGTTCCAGCCACCGAAGCCATCGCGGATGGAGAACACGCGCTCCTTAGCACGCGCCTTCTCCTCGTCACGGCGAGCGCCGCCGAGGACTGCGTCGTAACCGCGCTGCTGGATGGTCTCGACGAGGGGGACGGTCTGCAGCGGGTTACGCGAGCCGTCCGGGCGCTCCTGCAGCGCGCCGCTATCGATCCAGTCCTGGACGTGCGCGACGTGCAGGTTGATGCGCGGATCGGCAGCGATGCGGTCGCGGAACTCGAGAACCTCCGGGAAGTTGTGGCCGGTGTCCACGTGCAGCAGCTCGAAGGGCACCGGCGCTGGGTGGAAGGCCCGCTTGGCTAGTTCCAGGACGACGACGGAGTCCTTGCCGCCGGAGAAAAGCAGTGCCGGTCGGTCGAACTGGCCGGCGACCTCCCGGAGGATGTGGAGGGATTCGGCCTCCAGCTCCGCGAGGTGCGGGCTGGAGAGCTCGGTGTTCTGTTGTGCGTTGGTCTGTTCTGGGTTGGTCTGTTCTGCGTTGGTCTGTTCTGGGGTGATAGTCGTGGTGCTCATACGTGTAGTCCGCATTCTGTTTTGTTGGTTCCTGCCCAGCGTCCGGAGCGGGGGTCCTCCCCCTCGGCGACGGGCAGGGTGCAGGTGGCGCAGCCGATGGACGGGTAGCCCTGCTTAGTCAGTGGGTTGATGATGAGGTCGTTGTCTTCGATGAAGCGCTGGACGTCGTCGTCGGTCCATGCCGCGATCGGGTTGAGCTTCAACCGGCCGGTGCGGTCCACCTCGATGACCGGGGTGTTGGCACGCAGCGGGGAGTCGACGCGGCGGACGCCGGAGACCCAGGCCTCGAAGGGGTCGAGCATCCTCGCCAGTGGCTCGACCTTGCGCATTCGGCAACAAGCCGTGGGGTTGCGCTGGTACAGGTTCGGCCCGTACACGTCGTCCTGCTCCGCGCGGCTCAGGGTTGGGGTGATGCGGCGCAGCGGAAGGTTGTAACGATCCTCGACGGCGGCGGCGGTGTCGAGGGTTTCCGGGAAGTGGTACCCGGTGTCGAGGAAGACGAGCTCAGCGTCTGCCTGCTTGCCATCGAAGGCTCGCTGGGTCAGCTCGGCGAGGATCGTGTCCTGCATGCTGAGGGTGATGGCCACGGGCCCGTCGAGCTTCTCGGCTGCCCAGGAGAGGATCTCTGCGGCGCTGGCGTTTTCCAGCTCATCCTTCCAGGTGGCGACCAGCTCCTCGTGGTAGTGGCGGCGATCGTCGGGGATCGGGGTGGTTGTGGTCTGGGCAGGCCGCCCATCTGCCTGGGCGGGGCTGATCTCGGGGTCACGCCAGTTCTCGTTGTGGGTGTTGAGGCTCAACAGGGGCTGAGACTGTTGAGTGATGCCTGCCTGGGAATTGCGCTCCGGCACTGCGGCTCCTCGGTGGGTTCTTGTCGTCGTGCTTGTCGTCGTTTGTTCTGCCGTGTGGTGAGCCCGGCCTCCCCTCGAAGAAAGAGAAAGCCAGACAGACCGCTCGGTCTAGGATTAGGGCACATACTAGGCGGGAATTGTGACACACGCAATAGAAGCGCAGAAGTACGCCCAAGAAAAAGACCACTACCTGCGCGTTTACTTAGACCGCCTGGTCTACTTCCCGACTCAAAATGGCGAAAATATAGCCCCCATAACGAAGTAATCCGCCGTCCGATAGCATCAACCCCACAAATATCCCCCTTACCACCGAAGCACCCCCAAGCCGAGGCCCTTCAGGGCTTCGGCTTAGTACTTTCCCGCCCATGTCTGATGAAGGATTTTCACTCGAAGCCATGACGTTTGCCGTCATGCTGGGCTCCTTCAAAGGAGCGCTCAGCTCGGGCGAGGCCGCTACCACCATCGCCCGCGGACTACTGCGGGCGATACCCAACGCCCGGAACCACTCCACACCGCAATCGCTGGCACAGCCAGAAACCTCGAATCCAAGGCCGAGAATCTGGCCCGCACCCTGGCCACCCGCACGACTAACGAAAGGTGATGGGTTCTGCAGATGACAACAGCGCCTGCTGAAAGATCAGCAGGCGCTGCGGGGTATTTGCGAGGAGCAAGTCCTACGCTCATCACTGAGAATACACTGCCCCATGACCAGTTAAGAGGCTCTCCAGTTGATGCTCGGAAAAATGCCGCTAAGGCGGCTCGAAACCGGCCTCCTCGGCATCCACGGAAAAATGCGAAACCCATTCACGACGATGTCGTCGCCCAATTGACACTGGGAAACTGGGCTTCCCTGCTCGGTGCTTTCCCTCGCCGTCGGATGAACCCCAAGAAACAGGAAGCGGCTGCATCGCTATGGTCCAACGCGTACACAGTCGCATTTCCGCGTTTAAAACTTGCTCCTCAACAAGACGGACATTCCATTCCCCAGGATGGCATCAGCTTAGGGGATAACTACCGACGGGTCACTGATCTCAGGAACCGTGTGGCACATCACGAAAACCTTTTGGATGTCCGGGTCAATCGACGCTTGAACGACATGATCACCGTGCTCGCCGCAATCGACGAAAACATACCCGGCTGGTTTCTCCGAGGAAGTAAAGTGCGACGCATTTACCAGCAAGACCCGAGGGGTTCCTGGTCTTAACAACTGTCTCTTCGCGCCACTATCGGCAAGCTCGCTCATCGCGCTTGCTGAAAAGTAGAGAAATCTCACACGCTATTCTTGAAGCGGTCAATCCGCTCACTATAAGGTTCAAAGGCCCATGAAGCACGCCAAAAACCTCGCCCGCATTGCGCGCAACTCCGTGAGCAGCCTAGCCACGGAGGTCCGCTCCCGGGTCGAGGAGAAGAAAGCCCGCCTCTTCCCGAAGTCCAGCACACCGCGGCAGGTCAGGCCGGGGATCCGTAACCTCGATGCCACCGGCGTCCTCACCGTCGCCGACCACGGCACGGACATCCCCTTGCACTGGTACGAGGTCGGCCCCGGCCACGGCTCGACTGCAGAGACGGGCGACTTGGAACCGCTGACGATCGTGTTCATCCACGGCTTCACCCTCGGCGCGGACTCCTGGTACCGCCAGTTCCGCGGACTGCGTAAGAAGCTGCCGGGCGTGCGTCTCCTCACCCTCGACCTGCGCGGTCACGGCAAGACTGGTGCGGTGCCACCCTCGTTGTGTTCGACGGAAACGGCTGCGGAGGACGTCCTGGCCGTTCTCGCCGAGCGTGCGCCGGCCGGAAAGCTGATCCTCGTCGGCCACTCCCTCGGCGGGCAGATTGCGTTCGCCACGCTGCGACATGCCCCGGAGGACGTGCGGCAGCGCATCGCGGGGCTCGTGCAGGTATCCACCGCGATCGACCGCTTCGCTGCGAACGGTATCCCAGAGCTGCTGAACCTGCGCATTGTCGGTTGGCTGGCCGGGCTGCTGAAGGCCTCGCCGAAGCAGGTGCGCAAGCTGCGCGACAAGATCGCGGGACTGATCGCCCCTGCCCTTGCGATCGCGGTGTTCTCCCGCCCCACGAACCGCCGGATCATTGATCTGCACGCCTACATGATCAACGAAACGCCGTTGGACACGTACCTGGGTTTCCTCGACGACCTGCGCGGGCACGATGAGTACGACGCCGTCCCGTATCTTTCCGGTCTGCCCGGGGTCGTCCTTGTCGGAGATAACGACGACGTCACCTCGCGCGAACAGGCCAAAAAAATCATCGATGTGTGGCCGGGTGCGGAGCTGGTCGAGGTCACCAACGCGGGCCACATGCTCCCTCTGGAGGCACCGAAGGAGGTCAACGCGGCGATCGCGCGGCTGGCAGAGAAGGTCGCGGAAGATACGGCGCAGCGCCACCAACGCTGAGGTACCGCTAATACCCCCCCCACGAAGCCGTCGACAAGAACAGAGTCCCCGGCCAAAAGGCCGGGGACCCATAGGGCACAAACTGCGAGAGCTGGAACCAGCAAAAGCGATTTCTGCTGCCTACTGTGGAGCTGACACCAACTGCGCATCGAGCGGACGGTTTTTCAGGTCCTTCCGCAGGATCTTTCCGGTGGCAGATTTTGGAACAGCGTCCAGAAACTCCACGATGCGGATCTTCTTATACGGTGCCACCCGCTCCGCGACCCACGCCTTCAATTCTTCCGGGTCGATCTCGGCCGGAACGCCAGCGGAATCCTGCTGCGGAACCACGAAGGCTCGAGGAATCTCTTCGCCGTCCTCCTCGCGCACATAGCCGACCACTGCGGCATCAGAAATGTCATCCCGGGCCAGAAGCAGTGCTTCCAGCTCTGCCGGCGGCACCTGGTAACCCTTGTACTTGATCAATTCCTTCGCGCGATCAACAACGTAGCAATTGCCATCCGAATCCACCGCGACCATGTCACCAGTACGTAGCCAGCCATCCGGCAACAGGGTTCGGGCGGTAGCTTCCTCATTGTTGAGGTAGCCCTTCATGACCTGCGGCCCCCGGACCCACATTTCACCGACCGCCGACCGTTCACCTGGCTGCGTTGGGGCGGGAATCTCCGGGAGATCATCCTTGGAGATATCAACGATCTTGACCTCGGTATTTGGCACTGGCGCGCCCACGGACTCGAGAGGTGTCACATTGACAAAAGAATTATGGGTAACCGGGGCGGTTTCAGTCATTCCAAAGCCCTGGTAGATATCCACGTTGAGTCGCTGCTGCACCGCGATAGCGAGCTCCCTGTCGAGTGGAGCAGCTCCGGACTGGATAGCGCGCAGAGAGCTCAGGTCATAGGACTCCACCGCCGGATGCTTCGCGAGCAAAACAGCGATCGGCGGGGCGATGAAGGTGCAGTCAATATTGAATCGCTCGTGTGCCGACAAGAAGGATTCCAACTCAAATTTCGGCAGCGTGACCATCGTGCAACGCTGGAACAGGGCCGCACCAAGCAGGCAGTTCATGCCGTAGATGTGGAAGAAGGGGAGAACACCACAAATCACCGATCCGGCAGCCATGCCGTTGTGCTGCATTGAGGGAGCCACCTGGAAGAGATTGGCAACCAGGTTCTGGTGACTCAGCTTCACTCCCTTCGGGACCCCTGTGGTGCCCGAAGAAAATGGCAACACAGCGATATCGTCGTCAACGTTGATTTCAACCTCAGGTGCAGTGTGATTTTCACCGAGAAGTGCCCTGAGCCCAGCCTCGGCATCGGTGAGGTTAATAATCCCCTCGACTGGAATTCCCTTCGCCTGCGCAGCCTCCATTCCTGCGGTGCCCAGCAGATCTGTGGTCAGCAACATCTTTGCACCCGACGCCCGCAACTGCTTTTCGGCATCCTCAGCAGTCGCCAAGGAACCTAGCGTCGTCACCGTGGCCCCGGATCGAAGAATGCCGAAGTAGGAAATAACGAAGGCCGCATGGTTGGGGCAGTGCAGTGCAACCACGTCCCCCTTCTTGATCCCGCGTGCTGCGAGCGCGCCTGCCATGCGCTCGTAGCTTGCCTTCAGCTCATGAAATGTCATCTCCTCGCCGGTCAGACCGTCGATGAGGGCCGTTTTGTTTGCTACCCCACCCGACAAGTCGCCGAAGATGGCGTCATAAAGAGGAATCTGTGGGATTGTGACGTCTGGATAAGGACTTGGGATGGGCATAGCGGTAATCCTTTCGGCGTATCAACGAACCGCGGAGCGTGACCCATACTTGAAATCTGAAACGTGATTCAGGTCACAAGCGCGAGGTTAGCAGAACCCCTTTCCCTGGCAAATGTTTTTCTCGAA
This sequence comes from Corynebacterium sp. UMB4614, assembly GCF_030217065.1. Classification (NCBI taxonomy): domain Bacteria; kingdom Bacillati; phylum Actinomycetota; class Actinomycetes; order Mycobacteriales; family Corynebacteriaceae; genus Corynebacterium; species Corynebacterium sp. UMB4614. The sequence continues at coordinate 7,941 of NZ_JASONC010000010.1, read as the reverse complement.
AAACAATCACGCAGGCGACCACCCAGCTCCAGTCACCCCATCAGCGACCCCGTCCGGACTATCGCAGGTGAAGCAAGCGCTCCGCTCCGTCGAAAAGATGCGAGTGTTCGTTGTAACTCACGAGACGCACCGGAGTAAGCCCATCTGCGCCACGGCCTCCTCTATCCAACGGCGCTACCTCCAGCTGACGAGCACCACCAACCCACCCATCAGCATTAGCTCCCGACCTCTCTGGGAGAACCCTCAGCACAGTCAAAGACGCGGTGTAGGTGCGCCCAATCAGATGGCGGAAATTGGAACCAAAGAGCGAAGACACAATCACACTGATCGGACCACCGCTCGTCGCCACAACCACATCCCGCCCTTGAGCGATATCCACTACGGCCGCGAACGCACCGAGCACCTCCTTGCGGAAATCTTGAAACTCCGGAGCCTCCACCCAACGATCCAGCGCCCGATCCAACACAACCCCCAGCAGGCGATGTCCCTCGACGAGCAGCTCCCTATCCCCGCCGTCTGCCGCCTGCCGATAAGCCTCTGCCAAGCGGTCACGCTCTTCCGGATGCTCGTCAAGATAGGGCATCACGACAGAATCGGAGTTGAACTCGCACCACCCCTCCATGACGGTCGGACTGAGGCTTAGAGACTCCGAGAGCGGAACCAAGGTGTCGCACTGGCGACGCAAGGGTCCCGATACAAGAGCTGCACCCCCTTTGAGCCTTCGCTGCAGCTCCGCAGCCACGAGCCGCGCCTGCCGATGCCCAACGCGGGTGAGGCGATCGTATTGCTCCTCCATTCCCCGCTGCCATTGCCCCCGCCCTGCAGCAGCAGAATCCGCCTGGCCATGCCGGAGCAGGTAGATCGTTCCTGTCATGCGAAAATTCAACTTTCTGAGATATTGGGCAACCTAAGGTGCCTTAGGATCAAGTCTATGGCCACACATCCACCCCAGGAGCAACTCCAGAAAACTGAGAAGCTTTCCCCCAAAGCCGCCGCCCGGCGCGAGGAAATCCTCGCCGCGGCCCGGAAGGTTTTTGTCCGCGACGGCTACACCGCGACAAAGCTCCTCGATGTTGCTAAAGAGGCCGGATGCGCAGCGGGAACGCTGTATACATACTTCGAGAACCGCGAAGATCTCTTCAGGGCCGTCCTGCAACAAGTTGAACATGAGATGCGCAGCGCCAGCGGAAGGATAGCCAGCGACGACCCCCGCGAACTCATCAGCGCCGCCAATCGCGCCTATATCGAAAGCTACGCTGACAACGCCCCGGAACTCGCCCTGATGGAGCAGGTTTCGCAAACCCATCCCGAAATGCACAAACTGCGCACGTCGCGGGCGCGGGGATTCACCTCCCGCAACCAACGGCTCATCATGTCATTGCAGGACGATGGCCGTCTCGCCAGCGACCGGGACGCCGAAATGCTCGCCCTCAGCTTGTCCATCATGGTCTCGCGACTGTGCTACTCAGTGTTCGTCGAAAACATGATCCCCGGCGCCGACGAGGCAGGCAGTGGCGCCACGACCAAGAAAAATAAAGCGCGCACTATTGAGCGCATCGTCAGCACCGTCAATGACATCTGGTTTCGCACCCTAGGCCTCTAGCGCACCCTGAAGAGCCAGACCCCCACCACCCAAGGCCCCTCGAAGATCGGCAAGGCCGAAATCTCGCAAAAGGATTGAATCGTGATTCAATTCACATTACGATCAGCATTGTTCGCCAAAACTATGCACAACGGCAGGTAGGAACCTCATGTCTCACTACACCCCAGCAAACAAGCCGATTAGCTACGACTACTCCGGGCACAACGCAATCGTGACTGGCGGCACCCGTGGCATCGGCTACGCCACGGCTCGGCTCTTGGCTGCGAGCGGCGCGAACGTGACGATCACCGGCCGCAAACAAGAAACCGTCGAACCCGCCGCAGCCACCATCCAGGCCGAAGCAGCCGAGCTGAACCCCAACGCCGGTCGCGTCATCGGAATCGCTGCCCACGTCGCAGATCCCGATGCAGCCCGAAGGACCTGCGAGGCCACCGTTCAAGAATTCGGCAGCATTGACGTCCTGATTAACAACGCCGGAACCAACCCCGCCTACGGACCAATCCACAAGCAGAGCCCCGAAGCCATGGCAAAGACCTACGAAGTCAACGTCATCGGCCCCGTCATCTGGACCGCCGCCGCGAAGGACGCAGGCATGGGAGCCGACCGCAAGGGCGCGGTCGTCAACCTCTCCTCCATCGGCGCCCTCACCGAGGAAGCAAAGCTCGGCGTCTACAACGGGACCAAGGCCGCGCTCCTGCACATGACCCGCCAGATGGCCAACGAGCTCGCCCCCACCATCCACGTCAACTCAATCGCCCCAGGCGTGGTACGCACCAAGCTCTCCGAAGCGCTGTGGAAGGAACACGAAGACGCCGTCGCGGCTATCACCCCCGCGCAAAGGATTGGTGAGCCTGAAGACATCGCCGCTGCCATCGCCTTCCTCGCAGCACCAGCAACAACCTGGCTCATTGGTGAAAACCTCGTCGTCGACGGCGGCATGCTCGTCCAGCCCTAGGTTCATCACCCACCCAAGCAACAGCACCACCGAACCGCCCAGAACGAGGAAAAGATATGGACTTCGCACCCAGCGCACGCTCCAAGGAGTATCAGGAAAAACTCCTGCGCTTCATGGATGAACACGTCTACCCGGCCGAGCCGATCTATCACCAGCAGATGACCGATTCCGGCGATCCGCACCATCACCCAGCGATCCTTGAAGACCTCAAAGCCGAAGCCAAGAAGCAGGGCCTATGGAACCTCTTCCACCCCCACGCCGGCACCGGCCCGGGCTTGAGCAACGTTGACTACGCCCCATTGGCAGAAATCATGGGACGCTCCCCCGAGCTTGGCCCCGAAGCCTGCAATTGCAACGCCCCGGACACCGGGAACATGGAGGTTCTCGAGCTTTACGGCACCGAGGCCCACCGCAGGGACTACCTGAATCCGCTGCTCGACGGTGAAATCCGCTCCGCGTTCGCCATGACCGAACCCGGAGTCGCCTCCTCAGATGCCACCAATGTTTCCATGCGCATGGAACGGGTTACCGGTTACACAGCGGAAGGCTCGAATAAGCCCCTCGATGGGTATGTACTTAACGGGCGGAAGTGGTTTAGCTCGAACGGCATGCGACCCAACCTCAAGGTGCTGATCGTCATGGGCAAGACCAGCCCAGAGGCTGAACCCCACCGCCAGCAGTCCATGCTGGTTGTCCGCGCCGACGCCCCCGGCGTCCGCATCGTGCGCGACCTTCCCGTCTTCGGCTTCCACGACCGCGAAGGCCACGCCGAACTGGAATTTAAGGACGTATTCGTCCCCGACCACGACATCCTCCTGGAGGAGGGAGCGGGTTTTCGGATCTCCCAGGACCGCTTGGGGCCAGGCCGGATTCACCACTGCATGCGTGCCATCGGCATGGCAGAACGCGCACTCGAGCTGATGTGCGAACGAGCCTTGTCTCGAAGCACCTTCGGCAAAGCGCTGGCCGAGCGCGACACGATCCAAGAACGCATCGCCAACGCCCGCATCGACATCGAGCAGGCCCGGCTATTGACTTTGAAAGCCGCCTGGATGATGGACACGGTCGGCAATAAGGCCGCTCGCCAGGAAATTGCTGCCATCAAGGTTGCTGCCCCACAGGTCGCGCTCCGCATCGTGGATGAAGCCATCCAAGTATTCGGTGGCGAGGGTGTGACCTCCGATACCCCGCTGGCTCACATGTGGGCTGGCCTGCGATCACTCCGGCTGGCCGATGGCCCGGATGAGGTCCATCGCATGACCATCGCCCGACAAGAACTGCGCAAATACAAGTAGAACCCCGGCACAGCACAGACCTATCGAAGGAGCCACGGTGAACGACCCAACAACCGGCAGCCATAATTCAGCCACGCAGAACCCGACTGCGCCGTTCAACATGGACGAGCTCAGCGCCTGGCTTACCCGCATCACGCCGTTGAGTGATGAGATCTCGCTCGAACGAGTCGGAAACGGGCAGTCCAACCTCACGTTTCTCGTCGAAGACACCACGGGCGCGCGCTGCATCGTCCGCCGCCCGCCGCTGGGAAAACTTGCCGCCAGCGCCCACAACGTCGTGCGCGAAGGAAAAATCATGGCGGCCCTTCACGACACCGAGGTGCCCGTCCCGGTGATCTACGGCAGCACCGACGAGCTCGCCGACCACGGTCAATCCATCTCCGACGCCCCCGTCGTGGCGATGAGCATGGTCGACGGAGTGACCATTAGCTCTGCAGAAGCCGCTTCCCCTTTGGGACTGGACATCCGGCACAACATCGCCACCAACATGCTGGACGCGATGATCCACGTCCACGGCGTCAACCTCGCATCCACCGGACTGGACACGCTGGCATCCCACGACCCCTACGCCCCACGACAGCTCAAGCGCTGGTCCGGGCAGTGGGATAAGACCAAGACGCGGGAATTACCTGCGCTCGATAAACTCACGGCTCTCCTGGAGGACCACACCCCGGAACAGAAGGAAACGGTGCTGGTGCACGGCGACCTACACGTCGGCAACGTCATAGCCAACCCAGACGACGGCACCATCAACGCCGTCATCGACTGGGAGCTCACCACACTGGGAGATCCCCTCGCTGATGTGGGAACCATGCTGGCTTACTGGCCGGTTAAGGACGGACTGGTCCTCCCTGGATTTGAAGCACCCCTCCTCGACGGATTCCCGAAGGGTGAAGAACTAGCCGAGCGCTATCTCTCCGCCACAGGACGGGACAGAAAGGCATTGGCTTTTTGGCACGTCCTGGGGCTATGGAAAGTTGCGATCATCTGCGAAGGCGTGGTGCGCCGCGTCATGCAGAATCCCAGCAACCGCGCCTCCGGAGGCGCCCCCACCCAGGAGATGGTGGAGTGGATTGTCGCCGAGGCGCAGCAGACCGCGAGGGAGTACGGGCTTGGCTAGGCGGCGACATTCGGCAGAGAACGCCCGGCAAGCTCACTAAACTGGGCGCCATGGCAACCCGAATCCCGCAAGAGTGGATCACCGACTACCCCCTCCTTGAGCGACTCGTCGCGCTCGAGGAGACCCTGTGGCTGAAGCCCGACCTGCCCCGCGCCGAAGAGGGCCTGGTGCACGTCGGGATCGGCCCGGACCAGATCCAGGACGCCGCGGACCGGCTGAAGCGCTTCGCCCCCTACCTGCAACAGGTCTTCCCGGAGACCGCGCCCAGCGCTGGCATCATCGAATCCCCGCTCCGCCACGTGCCCGCAATGAAGGAAGCGATCGAGGACCTCACCGGGCAGCAGATCAAGGGGCAGCTGTGGGCGAAGCTCGACTCCCACCTGCCGATCTCCGGGTCGATCAAGGCCCGCGGCGGGATCTACGAGGTCCTCCAGCATGCCGAAACCCTCGCACTGGAGCAGGGCCTGATCACCGTGGACAGCGACTACCGGCTCCTCGATTCCGCCGAGGCCCGCGAGCTCTTCGGCCAGCACCGCGTGGCCGTGGGGTCCACCGGCAACCTGGGGCTGTCCATCGGCATCATGAGCGCCAAGCTGGGATTCCAGGCCGCGGTCCACATGAGCGCGGATGCCCGGCAGTGGAAGAAGGACCTGCTGCGCTCCCACGGCGTGGAGGTTGTGGAGTACGAGCAGGACTACTCCGTCGCCGTCGCTGCTGGTCGCAGAGCCGCCGAGGACGACGACAGCGTCTACTTCGTGGACGACGAGAACTCCGTCTCCCTCTTCCTCGGTTACGCGGTTGCCGGGGCGCGACTGGCCGGCCAGCTGCAGGCCATGGACGTCCGGATCACCGAGGAAGAACCACTCCACGTGTACCTGCCCTGCGGGGTCGGCGGTGGCCCGGGTGGTGTCGCATTCGGCATCAAGGCCATCTTCGGCGACGCGGCGCGCTGCTACTTCGCCGAGCCCACCCACTCCCCCGCCATGTTCATCGGGGTGCACACCGGCGCCCACGACCAGCTGGCAGTGCAGGACTTCGGCATCGACAACGTCACCGCCGCCGATGGGCTTGCCGTGGGGCGGCCCTCCGGATTCGTCGGCGAGCGGATGCAGTACCTCATCGACGGCTACTACACCGTCAGCGACGAGAACATGTTCCGCGGCGTGGCACTCTTCGACCGCTCCGAGGATGTGCAGTGCGAGCCGAGCTCCGCGACCAGCTTCTTCGGTCCCAGCACCATCGGCCGGGCGGGCACTCACCTGGCATGGATCACGGGCGGGGCGATGGTGCCAGAGGAAGAGATGGCTAGCTACATCACCCGGGGCGAGGACCTGCTATAGGGTTAGCCCACCCATATAAAGCAAGTGGCCGCGGGAAGAACCCGCGGCCACTGCGCTATGGAGTTATTACTCAGCCATTACAGCGCTGGCGAAAGACCGGCGCTCGACTGGTCAGACACCCGGTAGAGGTGCTCGTTGACGAACTCGCCAACGCCCCAGCGAGCGAGCTCGCGGCCATAGCCGGAGCGACCGATTCCGCCGAAGGGCAGGCCCGCCCCGGTGACAGCGTGCTCGTTGATGAAGGTCATGCCGTCGCGAAGCTGCTCGGCGACCTCGCGGGCCGCGTCCAGGTCGGTGCTCCACACGGAGCTGGAGAGGCCGTAGTCGGAATCGTTCGCGATCTCGATGGCCTCCGCTGCGTCCTTAGCGCGGTACACGATCGCCACGGGCCCGAAGATCTCGTTGCAGCCAACGTCCGCCTTGGGGTCCACGTCGACCAGCAGGGTCGGCTCCATGAAGGCGCCCTCGCGGTCGATGGCCTTACCACCGACGCGAATGGTGGCTTCACCGTTCTTCTCCGCCTCGGCGAGGCGCTCGACGATCTCATCGCGGGCACCGATGGAGGACAGCGGACCGACATCGGCGTTCTCGTCGTCGAATGCGCCGACCTTCATCTCGCCGATGCGCTTCTCCAGCGTTTCGACGGTGCGGTCATAGAACTCATCCATGACGATCAGGCGCTTCGGGGCGTTACAGGCCTGGCCGGTGTTGTACATGCGGATCTTGGTGAACTGCTCCAGCACCCAGTCCAGGTTCTCATCGTCGAGCACGATGAAGGGGTCGTTGCCGCCCAGCTCCAGCAGGGACTTCTTGTAGTGCTCGCCGGCGGTCTTCGCCACGGCGGCACCAGCCTGCTCGGAGCCGGTGAGGGACACACCCGCCACGCGCTTATCCGCCACGAAGGCATCCATCTGGGAGCCGGAGGCGTACACGTTGATGAAAGCATCCTTCGGCAGCCCGGCCTGCTCCAGCAGGTCCTGACAAGCCTGGGAGGACAGCGGGCAGATGGAAGCGTGCTTCAGAACCAGGGTGTTGCCCAGCAGCAGGTTCGGTGCTGCCCAGCGGGCGACCTGGTAGTAGGGGAAGTTCCACGGCATGATGCCCAGAATCACGCCCAGGGGCTCCTTGCGCACCCAGGTCTGCTGTGCGCCCTGCTGGGAAAGCTGCTCATCTGCCAGGAGCTCGTGGGCGTGCTCGGCGTACCAGGTGAAAATGTCCGAGACGATGTCGATCTCCGCCTCGGCCCAGCGGGTCAGCTTGCCCATCTCGCGCCCGATGTGTTCCGCCAGCTGCTTCTTGTTCTCCTGGAACAGCTTCGCGGTCTTCCGCAGGACGTCCGCGCGCTGCGCGATGGGGGTCTTGCGCCACTGCTCGCCTGCGGCGGTGGCGCGATCCAGAATTGCATCGCGGTCGGCATCATCGATGCGGTTGAACTGCTCTTCTTCTTGGCCAGTACTTGGGTTCTGCAATGCAAAAGTGCTCATGGCCCCTGCCTACCAGATGCATTCGGCCGTGTCAGGGGGCGAAAACAAGAACCCCGACCCGCGGTATAATGAACTAGCCCCCGAAAGTTGGACTGGTTTAATTCTAGGCGGTGAGGGGTTCAAGGGTCTGATTCCGATATTGCA
>NZ_JASONC010000107.1:0-251 GCF_030217065.1 Corynebacterium sp. UMB4614 | reverse complement strand
CGGGTCCATGCACCTGTTTTGGGGTCTTTGATCATGGTTTTCTCGTTCATCCATTCCCGGTAGATCGTTGAAAACTCGTGCAGTTGCACACCCCACGCGGCGGCTTCATCCAGTGTGGTGATCCGGGTCAGTTTCAGCGCAAGTCGGTAGATGGTGCGCCCGGCATCGGTGCGTGGGTTGGTGGTGGTGTAGCGGCGGAACTCGCGTTGGGCGTGGACGAGGCAGCGTTGATTTTTCGTAGTCGGCCAGCA
>NZ_JASONC010000106.1:0-252 GCF_030217065.1 Corynebacterium sp. UMB4614 | reverse complement strand
CTATGATCCCTATGCCAGAAATGGCTGGAATACTGGCAACTCTAGAAATGGTGCTTATTTCCGCAAAGTTGATACGCAATTTGGCCCAATTGAAGTGCAAGTGCCTCGGGATCGCAACGGTCAATTTCATCAGCACACGCTGCCTGACTACAAGCAGCACTCGGATATCTTGGAAAGCATGATTATCAAGCTTTACTCCAAGGGCGTGACCACCAGGGAAATAGCCGATCTAATTGAAAAGATGTATGGCAG
>NZ_JASONC010000105.1:0-254 GCF_030217065.1 Corynebacterium sp. UMB4614 | reverse complement strand
TCCTGAAGTATAATAATTGAGCCTCTTTTTAAATAGCGGGCCGTCAATTACCAACGTATGGTACTCCCCGTTTTCTCCGCAAATATCTAATTGATGCTCTTTAAGGTACGTGATAAATGTTTCATTTAACGGTTCTCCTAAAAATTTTATTGGAATACCTGCCTCTTTGCTGACCGTTTTGATAATTGCTGTGTATCCTTTTGCCAAGAATTCTTTGACAAGTGCTTCGCGATTCTCCTGCCAAAGAGGTAATT
>NZ_JASONC010000104.1:0-255 GCF_030217065.1 Corynebacterium sp. UMB4614 | reverse complement strand
AACTTGAAGTATTTGTAATGATAACCATGACAGTTGAGTCAAGCCCAGCTTCTTTAATGGCTTTTCGATCGAACGTTCCTAAAAGATCTCCTTTTTTAACACGATGACCTTGGGTTACTTGTGTCTGAAAGACCTCCTGTCCCAATGTGACAGTATCAATTCCTATATGAATTAATACTTCAGCTCCTGCGTCCGTTTGGATACCATAAGCGTGTCCAGTTTCTGCAACCAAGTTTAATAAACCATCTGCAGGCG
>NZ_JASONC010000103.1:0-256 GCF_030217065.1 Corynebacterium sp. UMB4614 | reverse complement strand
CCCCACCCAGTTCGACTTCACCAACGCGGAGGCGTAGCGAGCAATGAAACGTATTGCAGCCGTTGATTGCGGAACGAATTCGCTTCGTCTCCTCGTCTCCGATGTCGGCGACGGGGACATCCGCCAGGTAACCCGGACGATGGAAATCATCCGGCTAGGTGAGGGAGTAGACGAGACCGGACGAATCAGCCCCGAGGCGATCGAGCGGGCGCGCGTCGTTCTGCAAAACTACACCGACCACATGACGCGCGAAAAC
>NZ_JASONC010000102.1:0-257 GCF_030217065.1 Corynebacterium sp. UMB4614 | reverse complement strand
GACGTACCACTCACTGAGACGTGGGGTCCTACTCCCGCTGACGGCGGTCAGCCCACGTGGGGTGATATCGAGCCTGAGCGCAAGATCGCGGCGCGCAACCTTCTGGCGATGTTGCTGGATGACTACGTTAACGGTTACTTTGATGCCGCCGTTGAGAAGGAATCGATGCTCGGAATCCTTCTCAGTATCACCACGAACCATCAGCGCGAGTGGGTCAGTGGCTACATGTCGAGTTCCCAATTCAAACAGCGCTTTGA
>NZ_JASONC010000101.1:0-258 GCF_030217065.1 Corynebacterium sp. UMB4614 | reverse complement strand
ACGGCCGCCAACGAGGACACCGCACGTGCCAGCCTGGACGCGTTCCAGGCCAGTGAACTGGGCCAGAGATACCCGCAATCGGTCAAAGTCTGGCGCGACGCCTGGGACCGGTTCGTGCCGTTTTTACAGTTCCCGCCAGCGGCCCGCCGGGTGCTCTACACCACGAATTCGATCGAATCGCTCAACGCTGAACTGCGTAAAGCTACCCGTAACCGCGGGCAATTCCCGAACGACACCGCGGCGCTGAAAACGCTGTGG
>NZ_JASONC010000100.1:0-259 GCF_030217065.1 Corynebacterium sp. UMB4614 | reverse complement strand
GAGCGATGCGCAGACAAGGGTTGTGAGAGCGCTCTTAGTAAACGATGACATATAAACCTCCAGGGAACGGGATGAAAGCAAAGCAGTTATATGATACTTCCCGAGAGGGGAAACTGCTGGGAAAGAACGGATTCTCTGGGGCAAAATGGGGGTATGGCGTTCGGAAAACCTACTACGGTCACTGTTTCTACTGATACGAAACCCATCAAGCTTCAAGGAAAACGGTTCGACGTCCGGGAGCTGGAATCGGTGGTGTTCC
>NZ_JASONC010000099.1:0-261 GCF_030217065.1 Corynebacterium sp. UMB4614 | reverse complement strand
ACCTGACCACGAATACGTCGCCACCGTCGCCGAAGTCCCCTCACTGTCATGGCTCGACGCCGACCGCCACCACGCCTACAACGGCCTTATCAACCTCGTCTCCGACGTCGTCGACGACATGCAATCAACCGGCGAGAAAATCCCGTGTCCACATTTGAGATAGATCACCAGGCATAACCGTGCTGTAAAATGGTCTGTAGGTCTTCTCCATTAAGATTCCAAATCCAAATCCATGTAGTTCGCCGCTGCCTTCCCAGGCAT
>NZ_JASONC010000098.1:0-263 GCF_030217065.1 Corynebacterium sp. UMB4614 | reverse complement strand
GAAGTGGTCAACAAAAACTGGCCACCGAGTTAGAGTTTTTTCCAGTATCGATTTTCCGATTCGTTTGGGGGTAACCCACCGTTATATTCGTGCGGTCTTAGTGCGCTGTAATATCCAACGATATAATCCGTTATGACGTGAACTGCATCGCTGAAGCTTACATAACTTGTACTGGAATCCATTTGATCTTCAGACTTCCTGAAGAAGCGTTCCATTGGATTGCATCCCAACAGTTCCCCACGACTCATACTTTGCCTGATCAG